>JBJTRB010000072.1:0-2564 GCA_046075925.1 Bacteroidota bacterium
GGTAGAGGAGTCCATCGGTAGGATTGGGATAAAGCAAGTAAGGACTGAAGCCGGATTGGTTCTGCAAGCCGGTCAGTACGGTCACCACCACTTGGTCTGTTCCTGAACATCCCTTTCCATCCGTCACCGTCACTGCATAGGTGGCTGGCGAAAACACATTGATCGATGATGTGGTCTGCCCGGCGGGCGACCACGAATAGTTGTAAGGCCCCGTACCATCGAAAACAGTGGTGCCCAATGTAACGAGCTGTCCGCTCGACAAAAGGATCGTATCTGGACCGTTGATGGTTACTACAGGCAAGCTGTTTATCGTGCCACTCACCGATGACTGAAGACTCATGCAGTTTCCGTCGAACGCACCGACAAAATAATCTGTCGATGTAGCAAGAGTCGGACTGTAAGTGGAATCATTCGCCACGATATTGCCACTAATGTCATACCACGTGATCGGGTAGGGTGACGAGGCTTGCAAAGTAAGCGTACCGGGTCCGCATCGTTCAGCGGAGGTGACGGAGGGTGACGCGGGCCTCGGCTGGACGTGAATGGTCAATGGAACCGCCACGCTCTCGCATCCGGGAGTTCCTGCTACCGCATAATACAGCGTGTCATAGGCCAAGCCAAAATCAGGTATAAATACGCTGAGCGTGCTGTTGCTTCCAAGTATGTTTCCACCCGGATAATCGTACCAGTGGATCGGGTCGGATGGATTGATCGGTTGTGCTGTAATCACGGTGCTGTCCGGAGCGCAGGTTGTGATAACACCTGTTCCAGGCGCAGCTGCAGGCGGATTCAATGTTGCATTCACCGGGACACGGACACTGGTGCAACCTGTTCCGGCTTCTGCCCAGAACATCGAATCGGTTGAAATGGTTGGTTGGAACAGATTGCCACTTGAAATCGGTAGGCCACCCGATGGAACATCGAACCAGCGGACGGAGTCGCTAGCCGTTGCTTGCAAGTTCACCTGACCTGCACCGCATCGACTGTCGCCGGTCATGACAGGGGCAGGTACGATTTCCAGAAACGCTTCACTTCCCACGCGTTCACTCTGACACGTGCCATCGTCAGCTTGTGCAAAGTAGCGCTGGTATGCGATCAGGGAGTCGGTAGTGAACGTCATTCCTGTGGCGATTTGCACTCCTCCGGTAGAATCACTCCACCAGGAAACAGGGAGAGGCGAGTAGGCAGTCAGAACAACGCTTCCTGCTCCGCAGCGCGATGCGTTGCTGGTAACAGGCGGAGAAACCGAAATGATATCTGCAACGATGGGTACACGTACGCTCGCACAACCGTTAGAGGCCTCCACGTAATAGGTCGTTGCACTTCCCAGAAGAGGCGTGGTGATGGTATTACCCGTGTGAAAAGATGATCCGCCGGTTGCTGTCGTATACCAACGTACCGTGTCGGTTGAAACGGCGGAGAGTGTGACCGATGCCGGTGCGCATGCACGTACATCTGTGACTTGAGGTGGAGAAGCGGTTTGAACCATCGCAGTGACTGCAATGGGGGAGGAGAGACAACCGTCTCCGGCAATCGCATAGAAGGTGCTGGAGACATCAAGGTGAGGTGTCAGGAACTGAAGTCCTGATGAAAAAAGATTTCCTCCCTGTGGAGCATCATACCAGCGTACGGTTTCATTCGATGTTGCTTCAAGCAACGCTTGTCCCGGTCCGCACAGCATCACATCATTCGCAATCGGGTCGGTAGCACGAGGTGTTATTGCGGCCTGTACCGGAATGCGATTGCTGCACGTGCCGACCTCGAGTTGATAGGTTGCAGTAGAGAACAACAAGGGTGTTGTAAAGCTGTTGCCAGATCCTAATAGAGTTCCGGTGCTGTCGTACCAATTGATCGGATCCGGAGAATTCACCTGGAAAACAACCGAGCCGCTGTCGCACGCAATACGATCGAAGACATGTGTGCTATCCACCCCGATCATGGCAAAAGCGGGTGTACGCTCGCTTGAACATTGTTGGTCTGGAACAAATACGTTCCAGTCGTAGAAGTAGTAGTACCGGTTCGTTGTAGGCCATCCCTCGAACATTTCAAGTACACCACTGATTTTATAGGGATAAGCCGCTCCGTTCAGGTTACGATACAGCTGGGTGCTATTGGAGGTGAGTACCAGCTGAAGATCCAACTCTTCTGGAACGTCGAAGTCGAGATAGAGTCGCTGCCAACCTGGTGAAACATTGAAAGTCCGGGTTTGCAAGACAGCTCCGGTTCCGTTTAACAATTGAACCGTACAACTACCTGCACTCTGTGCTAACACCTTTACAGAGATGAGTTGGAAGGTTTGTCGTGCATCGAATCTCAATCCACCTCCTGCTGAATACAATCCTGCACCGATGGAATTATCTGCAGGTCCGCACGAAGCGCCAGCTCCACGGTTGCTTTCCACCCAAAACGTGTCAGAGCTGCTAAGCGTTCCCGTTTGGAAAGCAGTTCCCCAATTCACCAGCGAGCCTCCCGTCGGAGCATCGAACCAGAATAAGGAATCGGCAGCATCCTGAGCTTGTGCGGTCAATTCAAGGGCTCCTGTCGAACAACGGACGGAAGGAATG
>JBJTRB010000073.1:0-3085 GCA_046075925.1 Bacteroidota bacterium
CTTATGTCGATGGCCAACTCGTTGGAGGTCCGCTCACCTTTCATGGACTACACCGTAATCGACTATGCCTTCACGCTGCCATCGGAATACAAGCTGGACCAACGTGCGAGAAAAAGAATCCTGAAAGACACCTTCGGACACCTTTTACCTGAAAGTCTTTTGCGCAGGAATAAGCAAGGCTTCGAAGTCCCTTTACTGAAATGGTTCCGGAACGAGCTGCACTCGTTGATCGAAAACGACTTGTTGTCCGACGATTACATCCGTTCACAAGGCCTATTCGAACCCGAAGCGATCAGCCGATTGAAAAAGAAGTTGCACAGCAGTGATCCGGGCGAATCGGTTGCACGCATCTGGGGACTGATCGTTTTTCAATACTGGTACAAGAAAAATATCGGATCATGAGCCTGAATGAACGATCCCTATCGATTCTGAAGCGCCTGCTTCGGTACGGCTTGTACACAGCGGGAGCTGTTTTCATCACCATCCTGATCCTCTCGTTCACCACGCTGCCATATTGGATGTACCACGACTTGGGCACCTATGGAGAAGAAAGCATAGTCGAACCCGAGTATATCGTCCTGCTCGGCGCAGACGGCATGCCATCCGAGACGAACCTGATGCGTTGCGACAGAGCCGCCTCACTTGCAGGACTTTTCCCAAGCTCGATACTTATCATCGCCTTGCCAGTGGATTCCGGAAGTGATTTCTTCTCCAGCTCGCATTACAAAATGCAACAGGAGCTGCAATTGAAAGGGGTCGACTCGGTAAGAATCCGCCATGAATCATCGGGCCGAAACACCAGGGATCAGGCGATAAGGATTTCAGGAAAAATGATTCCGGAGAATGCGCCGACAGTAATCGTGACCTCTCCAGAGCACATGTACCGATCCATACGGACTTTTCGAAAAGCAGGACTCAGGGAAGTGGGTGGTCGCAGCGCATTCGGAAATCCGCTCGAGTCGGAACTGGACCTCACCGCTGCTGAATTAGGAGGCAGAGAAATGCCCGGCACAGGAACCGCCAAACAAACACAACTACGCTACCAGTTCTGGAACCACTTGCGGTATCAAGTGATCTGTTACCGGGAATATGTCGCAATCGCTTATTACAAGCTCAAGCACTGGATCTGATTTCAGTTCTCAGGCAGCGAATACTTTCTTCCTTTGTTCTGCTCCTTCAGCCATGCCATCAGCGGACTGAAATAGTCGAGCATGGCGCGAGCACTCAGGTCTTCACCGGTTTTTTCTTTCAGCAAGATCCTCCAATCGGCACTGGAGCCCGGCTTCATGATATCACCGATGAATGCACCTACGTCCTTGTTTCCAAAGTAGTTCGTTGCACGCGGATCCTGATGCAGGATCTGCTTGGAGATGTGGTCGTGCAGTTGGAATAAAAGAATGAAGGACAGTGCGTAATCGTAATACTGTGCCGCATCATCGTTGATGTGCGTCTTGGTGGCAGGATCACAATACTCCTCGCCACGTGCGGACGGCGGCACGATGCCCTGGTATTTACGGACGATTTCCCACCATTTCTCATTCCACTTTTCAGGCGGAAGATTCTTGGCATACAACTCGTATTCGAAGTGGCTCATGGTACCGGCACTCCATGGTATGAAGACGACATAGTTCAATGCTTCCTTCAACAATTGCTTGGTCGCATCCATGCTGACGGTGGTATCCACCAGTCCGAGTCCGGCAACGAATGGACGCTGCATGGCTGCAAGGCCCATCATACTACCGAGCGCCTCGTGATAAGCCCTGTTGGCACCTTCACGAAGGAGATAAGGGACTTGTGGATTACTGTAGGAACTATAGTAATAGATGTGACCATATTCATGATGTACGGTTTCATACCATTCCGCATTGGGCACGATACTCATCAAAGAGCGAAGATCGTTTTGGAGATCCATGTGCCAAGCAGAAGCGTGTGTGTTCTTTTTGAAGCCGGCATCTTTTGCCACGGGATAAAGACTTGATTTTTCCCAGAAGGTCGTTGGTAATGCCGGGAATCCAAGCGACATGTAAAACTTCTCCCCCTGATGAGCGATCCATTCCGCATTTTTCGACTTCAATGCACTGTCGAGATTCAATCCTTCCACCTCGACAAGATTGGACCAGTCTTGTCCCCATCGATTGCTTAGCCAATGCGCTGGGATGTAATCGGGCACCTCTTTGACACCGTATGTCGATGCCAGCTGATACCTGACGTAGGTATGCAGTTCACGGTACAACGGATACAATTCCTTGTTGAATTTATCGAGCAACTGCATCATCTCCTCGGATGTCATGCCGTAATCCGAAACCTGATAACTGAAATAATCGGAATAGCCCAGGCCTTTGACGACGTTGTTTCGCAGCTCTCGCAGGTGGACAAGTCCGTTCTTCAGATCCGCTCCAACCGATTTGGACGTTTCCCATGCCTTCCTTCTGATCAGCGTATCCTTGACATCGTTCAACATGGAATCGATGTCATTCGGCGTAACTTCTTTACCATCCATTTGGAATTTGAATCCGTAGAGTCGCTCTGTCTGAGCGGTACCTGCTGCAATGAGTTCCTTGACTGTTACGGAATCGGTAGCAGGATTACCCGCAGCCAGGTAGAGGATCTTTTTCAGCTGCTTCACCTGAATAGGAAGCAGATCCTTTTCAAAAGCCAGGAGCTTACGAGCTGAGGTGATGTTTTCCTCGCTGCCGGTGAACCGAGCCATGGCTTCATCAGCCTGTCTGGATCGAAACGCATTCATCGTGTCACCTTCAACGATGTGGGTATTGACCATCCATTGCCCGTTGGAGGAGGCGGTGTACAATTCTTGATACCGCTGGTTATATGCATCAAGGAATTTCTGAGCTTCTTTTCGGTTCTTGTCGGACGGACTACAAGACACCATAATAAGAGAAAGGGATAGCAGTAAATGATAAGGTTTCATGCGTGTTGAATGAATGTATTGGAATCACAAGATAGTAGTTATAGGTGGAGCTGAATACAAGTACCACAAGGCGACGGCCTACCTGATTTGTTTGGATTTTGAGCTTTACCGTATTAAATTTGCGCTCACAAGGGGGATTAGCTCAGCTGGCTAGAG
>JBJTRB010000074.1:0-2602 GCA_046075925.1 Bacteroidota bacterium
ACATCCTGAACGGTGCTTCCGCTTCCTTTGGCAATACGCGTTCTACGACTGCCACTCAATAAAGCCGGGTTACGGCGTTCTTCGACAGTCATGGATTGGATGATGGCTTCGATCTGTTTGAAGGAGTCGTTCGAAATATCGATGTCACGCACCGCTTTACCCACACCTGGGATCATACCAAGAAGGTCTTTCATATTTCCCATCTTCTTGATCTGCTGAAGTTGGCTATAGAAATCTTCCAGGTTGAACTGGTTCTTCGCGATCTTCCGCTGAAGCTTCGCCGCTTCTTCTTCATCGAATTGCTCCTGGGCCTTCTCGACGAGTGAAACGATGTCACCCATACCAAGAATCCTGTCGGCCATCCGTTCAGGATAGAAAATGTCCAACGCATCCATCTTTTCGCCGGTACCGACGAACTTGATGGGTTTGTTGACGACCGACTTGATTGAAAGCGCTGCACCGCCCCGTGTATCCCCGTCCAATTTGGTCAGAACGACTCCGTCGAAATCGAGACGGTCGTTGAACGCCTTGGCGGTATTCACGGCATCCTGACCGGTCATCGAGTCGACTACGAACAGGATCTCATTGGGACGGATGGCATTCTTCACCGCTTCGATCTCGTTCATCATCTCCTCGTCGACCGCTAGACGGCCGGCTGTATCGATGATGACGACGTTGCGATTGTTTTGCTTGGCGAATTCGATACCCTTTCGAGCGATATCGACCGGATCGGTGTTGCCCGGTTCAGCATAGACGGAAACCTGTAATTGCTCACCCAATACTTTCAGCTGATCGACAGCAGCAGGACGATACACGTCGCAAGCCACCAGCAGCGGATGCTTTTGCTTTTTATTTTTTAAAAAATTCGCAAGCTTACCGGACAAGGTGGTCTTACCTGATCCTTGCAAACCCGACATCAGGATGATGGTCGGATTGCCGGAAAGATCGACTTCGACCTTTTCGCCACCCATGAGGTCCTTGAGCTCATCGTGAGCGATCTTCACCAATAGTTGTCCGGGCGAAACGGCTGTGAGTACGTTCTGACCCATCGCCTTTTCCTTTACCGTATCGGTGAATTGTTTGGCTACTTTATAATTTACGTCGGCATCGAGGAGGGCTTTGCGCACCTCTTTCAATGTCTCGGCTACGTTTATTTCTGTGACCTTCCCCTCGCCCTTCAATACCTTGAAGGCCCGCTCGAGCTTGTCGCTTAGATTTTCAAACATGACAGTATAACTACTTGATTACTAGCAGGACATGCTGCTTTAGCGCAAATTTAATAAAATAAGCCGTGTAACGCCTAGAGGGTCACCTTCAGCCCGTCATAGGCGCAGAATACACCTTTCGGGAGCTCCTTCTCGACTTCGGCATGCAAACCTAACTGGTGGCTGATGTGAGTGAAATAAGCACGCTTGGGCCGGAAACGCTTTACCAACCCGATAGCTTCATCCAAAGTGAAATGGGAGACGTGCTTTTCTCTTCGAAGGGCATTGAGCACCAAAACATCACATCCCTCCAGCATACGTTCCGCCGACTCAGGGATGAAATTGGCATCTGTCACATAACACAGGCCACCGATTCGAAAGGCCGTGACAGGCAAATTCAAGTGTAATACTTCGAAGGGATGGAATTCAAGGTCGCCGACTTGAAAAGCCGTAGTATGTATCGTGTGAAGGTTGATGCGCGGGATTCCAGGGTAGGTGTCGTTTGTGAATACATACGCGAACTCCCTCCGAAGCGCCTCCTGCACACGCTCTGTGGCATACACGTCCATTGGACGGCCGCTGAAGAAATTGAACGCGCGGACATCATCCAGCCCTGCAATATGGTCTTTGTGTTCGTGGGTGAAAACCACCGCATCGAGGTTGCGGACTTTCTCACGCAGCAATTGTTGCCGGAAATCCGGACCAGAGTCGATGACAACGCTGGTGTTATGGCTTTTGATTAGAACAGAAGTCCTTAATCTTTGATCACGCGTGTCGGAGGATGTGCAAATTCCGCAATCACATCCTATCATAGGAACTCCTTGGGATGTACCGGTACCGAGGAAGGTGAGTTCCATGAGAAAAAGGATCAGGAGGCGGAAACCACGCCGTCGGGCTGGAGCTCGAGCTGACGGACTTCGCCCAGCAGCTTGAGGTAACGTTCATCCATCAGGCTCTTATCGAGCTGAAGTTGACGGATCGCATCGACCAGGAAAGCGACCTTGGTTTCGACCGGATTGAATTTATTCATGATGATGAGCTTAGAATGCTCGACAATACAGCTTCCTGACCTGAAATTACCCTTTTCGTGACGTACCTTATACCCTCCGAGCACCAGAAGCTCTTCCAGTTTGTCGAGGGTCGCTTGTGTTGGTTTCAACATATGAAACAAAAATAGGGATTTCAACAGCAGCTCTGAGGGTCGTTTTATGCGTTTTTTTCACAATTCCTGATTAAACACTATCTTTGCGTCCCGAATTTTTCGGCCTAATCTCCTCGCATCGTGATTGTTGTCGTACCCAAAGAAACCAAAGAACGCGAACGCCGTGTCGCAGTGACCCCTGAGGTCGCCCAACAATTGGTCAAAGCCGGTTTTCGCGTACTTGTTGAACAGGAAG
>JBJTRB010000075.1:0-8694 GCA_046075925.1 Bacteroidota bacterium
ACCGACATCATCAAGCCGAGGATGATCCCGTTTTTGAAACCGATGCGGTTGAGTATGTCGACTCCTGAGGCGGAAGAAAGCAAGTAAAGGAGAAGCGAACCGAAAAAGTAAGCACCGTAAAACGACGTGTCGATCAGCTGCGATTGGAATTGATTCAGGTCGAAATGCGTCTTGCAGAAAGGGATGAAAATTCCGTTCGAGGCGGCTACGAAGCCCCAGAAAAAGAAAACGGTGACCAGGGATGGCAATGCGCCTTTACTATAGGTTGCTGTTTTTGAACTCATGCTGTTTTGTGTTTGGTACGAATATACTTTTTTATCGTTTGTTGCGTAATCTGAGTCGATCATTGATATGAGCCCCAATCCGACGACCTTGTTCCAGACTGACTGTCAGAGTGGGCTTGAAATGGATACCGCCATAAAAACGGCTCATCGATGCTTCCGATGCTGCTTCTGCAAAAGAATTGAAATGCCTCGTAGGCAGGTCGTTGATCGTCTCCAATGTATCAGTGAAGGCGAACGTTTCGCCGAATAAGTCTGCAAGCACGGTGGATGATGCGCCTGAGATGACACTGTGGCCACTCGTGTATTCCGGAAAAGGAGGTGTCTGGATATAGGATTTCCAACGTTCATCGACATACGCATTGATGGCTGTTATAGGTCGTATGTAGTTGGAGCGGTACTTCTCATCCCAGCAGGATATGAATCCGTCAAAAAGGGCAATGCTGACTTTGGAGAACGCTTCAGCTGCTTTTGGCAGATCGGATTCGGAGGCGAGGAGCGCAGTAGAAGTGATTCCGATCCAATGTCCGCCTGGCGTCACTTTCTTGATGGCTAAGGTGAAGTGACCTTGATAAACGGTGGCAAATGGATTGTCATCCCAGTAACGCGCAATGGCTTGGGTCGAGCTGTCGGCAGAATTGGCATGAAACACCTCAAGGACCTGATGCATGAAATCGGAAGCATTCGACGTGTCGAATAGGATCGGGCGTTCTGGAGCGAATTGAGCCGCCGAGTCCATGGAGAGCGGCCGAACTCTGTTCCAGTAAGGCTCAAGGCCTTCGGCATAATCGGGAGGCGTCGGCATCCAGCTGCCAGGAGTCTGCCGGTACCTGTAGCGAGGATATGTTCGAATCTGTATGTAATTATCACGCTTGGCCCGCTTGATCACTGCCGCAGAAATCTGCTCTCCCAATTTAATGGAGCGGATGGTGATGCTGTCGTCGAGTGGGAAAGTGGCTACTGCATCTCTTGTCTTTTCCCAGGCTTCTTCCATGTCGGCCTCGCTGAACACAAGGGCTTTTCCGGTCGCATAAAAAGCACGCAGACCCACCAGGTTGAAGTCGTACTGCTTGCCACTCTCCGGCTTGGGCATCGCATCGAAATCCTTCAGCATCGGCGTAAGTGAGCTCAGCGATTGATCCTGATATCGAATGCCTTCGTACGCGGCAATGTTCGAGTAGGCGTATATCCTTGAAGCGATCGGAGGTGCGAAAATATCATGGAGTATGACGGCGGTCAGATCGCCATTCGCATCGATCAATGGCTGGCATCCCGCTCTTTTATCGGCTGAAAATGCGTCGGAAGCCGACAACAAAATGATCGATACGAGTAGTAGGGAAGAAGTTCTGATCATGGTGTAATGAGGTAAGTCAATACAGGTCCGTTGTTCATGGCGGCTACCAGCAATTTCCTTTTTTTGGTCCAATCCAGTAATTGTAAATCACGACAGTCTCCGTTTAGCAGCAGCCCGCTCGCAGAAGGAGGCAAATAGCTGAACTGGCCCTTGCCGTTACCCAACAGCACGTGACCGAAGGAAGCATCCGCACGTCCCATTTCCGCTCGCAAACCGTAGTTGTTTCCGGCCAGGATGATATCCGGATTTTTGTCGCCGTTGACATCCGCTACCACTGCAGCATTGACAGGGGCTATTTGCACTTCATCCATGAATGGATGAAACTTGAACGTCCCCATGCCGTCATTTTCAAACCAACCCGAACGGAATTCCGTGACGGTCAACTTCCGGGCGCCCTCTAATTGTGCAGGAGTGAAGATGCTGTCCATCGTGGCGGTCGCATACTTCTTATAGTAGATGAATTTTTTACGCAGAGGAAGCATCTGCTCTAACAGTTCGTCCCTGGAAGCCATGGGATAGGTGCCGTCATGTATCCAGTAATTGATCACGGGATCTATCGTGCCGTTGTTGTCGAAGTCCTTGACATAAAGTATGGCTGGATGAGTGTAGTCGGCTTGCATCTGCTCATTGGTTCCTCTGTTCCCTCCAATGATATCCATGTCGCCATCTCTATCCATATCAGCAACGGTGGTCGTATTCCACCAGCCCGTGTAGGACTCTAGTCCGGTGGTTGTCGATTCCTCAAATCGTCCGTTATGGTTGATGAAAACTCTCACAGCCATCCACTCTCCGGATATGATGAGGTCGACGGCTCCATCTGCATTCACATCCATGAATTCAGCATCCATGACCATGCCGGCCATCTTTAATTCCGGACACCATTTTTCAGTCACGTCGGTGAACTTTCCTTTATCGTTGAGCAGTAAACACGATGCAAGTGGTAAGCCGTAACCAGCATGTCGTGTGCAACCTCCTACGAAAAGGTCCTGGTCACCGTCCTTGTCAATGTCTGCTCCTCGAATACAGAGCCCTGCGATGGTGTCTGACGGCAATCGGTCATTGCTTTTGATAAATTCGCCCTTTCCCTGATTCAGATAAATACGGTCCTGTAGTTCGGGGGATCCGTCCTGGAATTCATTGCTGCCAGAAACCACGATCAGATCCGCATCGCCATCACCATCCACATCGGAAAACAGGCTTTGACCGTCCTCTTTCAGGCTGTCTTGAGACAATTCCGGAGATGTCATGGCCAGGAAGCAGTCGTTCTTCTGAATCAATAATTGCCCGGAATAGCCTGCCGAACCGCCAATGTAAAGATCCTGCATGCCGTTGCCATCTGCATCACCTACAGCTATCCGTGGTCCCAGATTGGAAAGTCGGTGAGGCAAAAGAAACTCGGTTTTGAAATCGATGTAATCGCTTTCCTGATGTGTGTAAGAGATGATGGAATCGACAGGTTGAAACAATTTTCGGGACGTCTTATCGGACATTGCTTTCATTGACTTCGCTTCAGACTGTGTCGCTTCGTAAGTTCTGTCGACATCCAGGTTTTTTAACAGGGTCAAGCGTCCGTCAGGCCATGTGATTTTCGCCTCATCCACCTTGAGTGAAGTTCCTGTCCCGAATTGAACGGATGGGTCGACAGACGACTGATATCCTCGGGCCATGAAAAGTTCTTGCGACTGAATACGGTCTCCGATTCGGATTTCTATTCGACTACCGATTGCCCGTAGATTGTTTTCCGCTCCGTTCAGTTTGAATTTGATGAAATGGTTTTTAGGATTTCCATTGTTCCGATAGATGAAAGCGGGCGAGTTGGTATTGTTCACCGCCAGATCCATATCGCCATCATTATCCAGATCAGCAGCAACGGCACCACTGCTCAAGGAATTTTCCGTGATCCCGTTTTCAATACCCGCATTGACGAAGGTGAGACCGTTTCGGTTCAGGTAGAGGTAATTGGGGATATCGATCGACGGTATCTGATTGACCAGTTCCATCAAATTGGCTTTCTGTCCTGACTTCCTGGCTTCCGCTTTGGCATCTTCATACGTGTATTTCAGGAAATCCATGTTGATATAATTCCTGCGATAGCCATTGGTGATGTAAAGGTCTTTCAACCCATCGTTGTCGAAGTCGGCTGCTACAGGTGTCCAGCTCCAGTCCGTATTGGAAATGCCTGCCAACTGACCGATTTCCGAAAATGTGCCGTTGCGGTTATTCAACTGGAAGCAGTTCCGCATCACCTGGTGGTGATAGCCGTATCGTACTTGCAGCCAGTATCGGTCGTAATTAGCCGGTCCGCGCATTTCTTTCTGCCGGAAGTTGTCTTCCGGCAGCATATCCAGTGTGACCACATCGTTCCAGCCATCGTTGTTCATGTCTGTCATTTCACAGCCCATGGAGAAATGGGATGTATGTCCCATCATTTCAGTCAGTTTGTCGGTGAAAGTTCCGTCTTGATTGTTAATGTACAGATAGTCCGGCTCCGTATAATCATTGGCGATATAGATGTCCGGCCATCCGTCGTTGTTGATGTCGCCCGTCGCGATTCCAAGTCCGAAACCGATTGCGCTTCCGCGGATGCCTGCTTGCTCGCTGATGTCGGTGAACCTGCCGTTATCGTTCCGGAAAAGTTTGTCGCCGGCGATCGGGTCGCGCTTCAGGCGCATTTCACGGATGTCGAAATTCTTGTACGTGGTGATGTTGTGATTCAGCAGGTAGACATCCAAGTCTCCGTCGCGGTCGAAATCGAAAAATGCTGCTTGCGTAGAACAGGAGTTGTCATCCAAACCGTACTCGTTCGCCCGCTCACTGAACGTGAGGTCTTTATTATTGATGAAAAGTTCGTTCTTTCGGTAGGAGGTGTCGACACGTCCAGAGTGACATAGGTAAATGTCCAGCCACCCATCGTTGTTGATGTCGACCATCGTTACGCCGGTCTTCCAACCGGGCTTTCCTTCGGTTCCGCTATAACGGGTGATGTCCTGGAATTTCAGATCGCCCTGGTTCAGGTAAAGCTTGTTAGGGCCAGTATTGGCAGAAAAATACAAATCGACCTTGCCGTCGTTATTGATATCGCCGGCTGCGACACCGCCTCCGTTGTAGTAGTACTCGTAGTTGAGGATGTTGAGCGCCTCCGACTCAATCAGCGTGTTGCTGAATCGTATTTCGGTCATCTCGGCATCAAGTCGTGTGAATAACGGATCGCTACCTGATACTGCTGAGGGTGCCGAGATGCAAGCCGCTGATAGTAGCAGTTGATACAACGACTTGCTCGGGTTGAAATTCATCAGCCCAAGTTAATGAAACTAATCAACCACGATTCGTATCGTCCTACTGCCCGAAGGCGATGTGATTCGGCAGAGGTAGATGCCAGGCGCTGCATCAGACTGCCAGGCTGACCAGGATATTTCATGTTCGCCGGCTGCCTGAAAGCCATCGTGCAGGCGTTCGATCGCTCGTCCATCGATGGAATAGATGGTGACCTCTACCTGGTCCGAATGCTCAAGCTCATACCTGATCGTGACGGTGGAATTGGATGGATTCGGAAATGCGGTCGCTTCTGCAAAAGGCGCCATGTCATTTTCCTCAATGGAAGTGGTCAAGTCGGGCGCAGTGAGTCTCCTGGTAGTATAGATGTGGTATTCGCCTGGTTGTAAAAGCAAAGTGGCAGTCGTGTTGCTTACATAAATACTATCTCCACTGAAGTAGTCGTACCACCATCCCGTGTTCTGGAATACGGGATTGATGGACATATTTGTGATGTTGAAATTCCCGATGACCGTCACATTCATGGATGCGTGGTTCAGGTGAATGGTTTTACCCAGTGTGGTCAGTTGCATATTGAAATTATTCGTCCTGAAGGCTGGTTCTGCAAGTCGAAGCTTGATCAGTTCACTATAGATCCTGTAAATCCTAAGGCGCTCAGGTTTGGAATAATAATTCCAACGGAATGGTTGGTTGCACGTTCTGCACGGATTGTTGATGGAGACATCGTAGCCGAGCTCGCCGCCCTGCCAAATCATTTTAGGACCAGGAATGGAGAAGAAGAAGGCAGCGGCGGTCTCTATCCTGGAAAGACCGGTTGCGGTGTCCTTCACATTGTAATTCGTATTGGAAGCACCAAAGGATATGTTCTTGTACATCAAACGTTCTTCATCATGGCTTTCCATATAGCCGATCAAATGCGGGTATTGCCAGCCACGCGATTTGTAACTGACTCCGCCGAAATCACTGCCACTGGCAAAGCCCATGGTCGCCTGATTGAAATTGTAGTTGGAGTTCCCCCAGGTCATCATGCCATTCGAGTTATTGGCATAACGGGTCTCCTCGCTGTTGTCTGCAAAAAGTTCTAGAATGATGTAGGTGTTCGGGTCAATGCTTCGGATGTGATTGGCCATCCGCTCGATATTGTATACCCGAGTGGAGTCATACGCTGCGAAGAGGGAGGAATTCCCAAGCGTATATCGTTGCGTGAATCCCTTCGCCAAGTCATAACGGTACCCGTCGATCTTGTATTCGTTGATCCAGAATTCGTTCACTCGATCGATGAAATAGCGAGTGTGCGGGCTGTCGTGGTTCATGTCATAAAAGACGGAAAAGTCATGCGGGGCCGACGGGTTGAACCATGGTGAGTTCGCAGCCGGCTTTCCTGTTGACGGGTCGAAGTACATTTGCACCATCGGTGAGGGAAGCTCCTGATGATTGAAGACCATGTCCATGATGACCATGATTCCTTTGCCGTGGCAGGAGTCGATGAATGCTTTGAAGGCTTCCCGTGTTCCGTAGTATTTGTCAGGAGCGAAAAAGAAGCTAGGATTGTATCCCCAGCTTTGATTGCCGGAGAATTCATTTATCGGCATCAGCTCGATGGCGTTGATGCCGAGGTTTTTCAAGTAGGCCAGGGTGTCAGTGAGTCCTTTGTAATTATGAGCGACCATGAAGTCGCGAATCAATAATTCATAGATGACCAGGTCGGTCTTTGCGGGCCGCGAATAATTCAGGTTTCGCCACTGATAAGCGGGCCGAGCGGTTTGCAGGACCGATGCCACTCCGGTAGTACGACCGTTCGGGTAGGGCGTAGGATTGGGGTAGGTGGCAGAGTTGATGCCTCCATCGTTGGATGGGTCCAGTATTTTTTCTGAATAGGGATCGGCGATCTTGATTTCGGCATCCACGTAGTATTGATAGACGTATTCCCTTCCCGGCGTCAGTCCGGTGATATCAATCCAATAACGGGAACTGTCCGGCGTGCGGTTCATGAGGAAGGCGGTATCGATCTGCCAGTTATTGAAATCGCCCAGAACGTAGACGAAATCCTTTTCAGGTGCAAAAAGATTGAGGCGCACAGTCGAGTCGTTCAGGTAGGTGACGCCGTCCTTGGAGTTGGTCGGAATCGCGGCAATGGGAATCGGCGGGTTTTGCAGGAAGGAAAAGGTGGCGGTATCGGAGGTGGAGGTTCCTTGTGCGATGAGTCGCACCGAGTTGATACCATAATTGCTCGAAGTGGCGTTTGCCGTTAAGGTGTCGTTTAATTGCGAACCGAAAATTGTGCCGTTTAAGTCGAATCGCATTGAACAAACGGAATCGGAAATTCCGGTGAACGACAACGATTGGCCTGCTGCAACCGTGGTCAATGGTCCGCCGATAGTAGCTGCGGGTTGAACGATGGCGCAGTTGATCTTGGTGCTGTCAGCCAAATCGATGAAAATATCGCTGCCATCAGCGTTTCTGCCTGTGATGGTGCCGTCCGAATTGCGGAAAACGAAGGCGAGACGTCGAATGGTCTCCGAAGCAGGCACACCATAGTAGCTTCGAGGTCGCATGGACAAGCGGTATCTGCCATTTCCAAGAGAAGTCATTCTTACATTGGTATCTGCTGTTCCCCATGCCGCTTTCACGTATCTCCACTGACTGGAGACATTGGTGATGACTCCCGTATGAGCGTAGATTGATCCAGTGAATGCCGCCAATCCTCTATTGCCCTGGTTTGCGTCAAAAACCACAGAAATGGAATCCGTGCTCTTGAAAAACCAGGGTTGTGTTATGACTACCTGTGCTTGGGATGAGGTGCTGAATAGGTAGAGGACGGCAGAGGCAATCAGTTTCTTGAACATGGTAGCAATGGATTACAATTAAAATACAAACTTATGGAATGGACAGTTTTGGGAAAGCCAATTTTAACATTTGCCGCTTGAAAATTCAAAGCGAAGGTATCCAAGTTACACTAACCATTTATATCTTTATTCTGTTATAACACTTATCTAATCACTTAAACCAATTCTCATGAGAAAACTAGTACTCTTAACCGGGGCTCTGCTGGCTGGCGCTACTGCTGCCAACGCTCAGTATGACCTCACAATCACGTACGACGCAACCCAGGGTGTTTCCGCTCTTGGTGGTCTCACCAAAGTGTATATGCACTCAGGTGGTAATGATGTCGCCGGACCTCTCGACGGCTCCTGTTGGAGCTATGTCGTTGGTAACTGGGGGCAGGATGACGGAGTAGGTGAAATGACCAATGTCGGTACCGACCTTTGGGCCATCACCATCGATCCGGTTCAGTATTACAGCCAGGCAGCGAATGGCCCCGTCCCAGGAACCTCCATCCAGCGTATCGGTATGGTATTCCGTAACGATGTGGGTAGTGCATCTGGCAAAGATGCCAACGACCAGGACATTTTCATGGACCTGAGCGGAGTCGCTCCCGATGTGTACAACACCGATGGTACTCCATTCGGTGGCGTTACCGCCGTCATTACGCCTTCTTCAGTGAACAACATCGTTGGCAAGCAACTCGGCATCTACAATGCTCCGAATCCGCTTACCAGCAATACGGTATTCGCTTATAACCTCAACGGCGCAGCTAACGTGTCGCTGAAGGTGTATGACATGACCGGTCGCGAGGTGGCTACGCTCTTCAACGAGCTTCAGTCTACCGGCCTGCACTACTTCAATTGGGTGGGCGACGATAACAACGGCATGCCACTTCCTACCGGCGTATACAACTACGCATTGGTTTCCGGCGGTACCCGTACCAACGGAAAAGTCATGATC
>JBJTRB010000076.1:0-3912 GCA_046075925.1 Bacteroidota bacterium
GGGAATTTGAATTCCTGCAGGTATCTCTTTTCGCCTTTGGGCTTCAGGTTGATGAGTTCGAATTGACTCACGACATATTCTCTTGCTTTGACAGCTCCTGCTTCGCCGGTTTCCCGTCCTTCGAATTCGTCGGAAGCGAGAATCAATATATGATTTTTACGATTCTCCCGCAGCTGGTCGTCGCTGACGGGTAATCGGGTGGAAGCGCATGCGGTGAGAAACAGGCAAGCGGCGATCAATCGTCTCATAGGTGCAATTTCGGAAAAAAAGAAGCGCCTTGTCGTGATGGGACAAGGCGCTGATTCGATGAATGGGTCAGGATCATTTTTGGACCGGCTCTTCCACTTCCTTCTTTTCAGGTCGCATGGCGGGGAAGAAAAGCACATCCTGGATGGAATTGCTGTCGGTCATGATCATGCTCAGACGATCGATACCGATACCCAGTCCGGCGGTCGGAGGCATGCCGTATTCCAGTGCTCGCAGGAAATCTTCGTCCAGCACCATGGCCTCATCGTCGCCGCGCGCACCCAGTTCCAGCTGGTGTTCGAAACGTTCGCGCTGATCGATGGGGTCGTTCAGCTCGGAGAACGAGTTACACACCTCTTTTCCATTACAGATGGCTTCGAAACGCTCTACCAAACCGTTTTTGGAGCGGTGTTTCTTTGCAAGCGGACTCATCTCGACCGGATAATCCGTGATGAAGGTGGGTTGGATGAGGAAAGGCTCCACTTTTTCTCCGAAGATGCTGTCGATCAGTTTGCCACGTCCCATGTTTTCATCGACGGGCACACTGATTTCCCTGCAGGTCTTTCTGAGTGCGGCTTCGTCCATGTCGGAGATATCGATACCCGTGAATTCCTTGATGGATTCATACATGGTGAATCTTTTCCAAGGTCGTTTGAAGTCGATGACGTTGCTGCCTACTTGCACTTGGGTTTTCCCGTGCAGGTCAAGTGCGATGCGTTCCACCATTTCCTCTACCAGATTCATCATCCAGTCGTAATCCTTGTAGGCTACATAGAGCTCCATCTGGGTGAATTCAGGATTGTGGAAACGACTCATGCCTTCGTTGCGGAAGTCTTTCGAAAACTCGTACACGCCATCGAATCCGCCGACTACCAGTCGCTTCAAGTACAGCTCATTGGCGATACGCAGGTACAAGGTCATGTCGAGCGTGTTATGATGAGTCTTGAACGGCCGTGCAGCAGCTCCTCCGTAAATCGGCTGAAGGATGGGGGTTTCCACTTCGAGGTAACCCTTTTCATTCAGGTAATTGCGCATGGAATTGACCAGTCGCGTGCGCTTGACAAATGTTTCCCGTATGCTGGGGTTAACGATAAGGTCGAGGTAGCGCATGCGATACCGCTGTTCCGGATCGGTGAATGCATCGTGAACTTTTCCATCGGCATCCTGCTTGACGACAGGAAGCGGCTTCAACGACTTGGATAGCAATTTGAAGTCGGTCGAATGAATGGTTATTTCTCCTGTCTTGGTCCGGAAAACGAACCCTTTGATACCGACGATATCGCCGATATCCAGGCCTTTCTTCACGACCACGTCGAAAAGCGTTTTGTCTTCTCCAGGACAGATATCGTCGCGGCGAACGTAAATCTGAATCCTGCCGATCGCATCCTGCAGCACCATGAAAAGCGCTTTGCCCATATCGCGAATGCTCATGATGCGTCCGGCGTAGGAAAGCTCCTTGAATTTTTCCGGATCAGCATCGAATCCCGCTAAAATCGACAGCGAGGAGGTGTTGACCTCCCAGGTTTCTGCCGGGTAAGGTTCGATACCATGGCTGCGCAACTCGTCGAGCTTCTGTCTGCGGATGATCTCTTGTTCGTTCAGTTCCATCGGGTGGGAATTTGCCGCAAAGATAGGGATTGACAAGGTAAATGATGCCGGTTATGAAAACCTCCTTGTCCGCAGAGTGTTTAATACTTTGCGCCAGCGTACCTTCAAACCACTTATTTTTGCAGCAACAAATCAACGACCATGAAAGACCTCGTCCATAATTTCCCTAATCAATTGCGTGAAGCCATCGCTATCGGCGAGAAGGCCACGTTCAATCGTCCTGAAACTCCTATCCGCAACGTGCTCGTTACGGGTCTTGGTGGATCCGGCATCGGCGGTACCATTGCCGCTGAGGTTGTCGCATCCCATTGCCCAGTGCCCATCATCGTCAATAAGGATTATTTTCTGCCGGAGTTCGTGGATGGCGGAACGTTGGTCATCGTCAGCTCGTATTCCGGAAATACCGAGGAGACCATCGAGGCGATGGAAGCGGCTTTGAGGAAGGGTGCCAAGATCGTTTGTGTCACTTCAGGTGGTCGCATCGCCGACATGGCGCGTCAGAATGGACTTGACCTGGTGATCATTCCAGGCGGAATGCCGCCGCGCTCCTGCCTGGGCTATTCCCTTACCCAGTTGTTTTATGTCTTGCACGGGATGAAGCTCATCGATACCGCTTTCAAAGGACAGCTGGAGTCTTCCTTGCGTCGCATGGAAGCCGAGCTCAAGGACATACAGCGCGAAGCGATGGAAATCACCGAATTCCTTTTCGGGCACCTTCCTGTCATCTACGCCGCCGACGGCTATAACGGAGTAGCTACCCGTTTCCGCCAACAGATCAACGAGAATTCCAAGATGCTATGTTGGCATCACATCCTTCCGGAGATGAATCACAACGAGCTGGTCGGTTGGGCCGACAGGCATCCGGAGTGTGCGGTGTTGATGCTCCGAAACGAGACGGACTATTACCGCACCAAGGCTCGAATGGATATCACCATGGAAGTCATTTCCACCAAGACGCCTCGCACGCGTGAGCTCTGGTCGAAAGGCGATTCACAGCTCGAGCGTTCGATGTACCTCATACATCTGACAGATTGGGTGTCGTGTTTCCTTGCCGATAAGAAGAACATCGATGCGGTCGAGGTGGATATCATCAACCATCTGAAAGGATCGCTCTCCAAGATCTGACTCCTTCAACACCTGAGGGTGATCCCGTTCACGGCGAAGGCGTCTTTCAAGCGCGCTCCGTTACCTGCTGCGTCTTCCAACAAAACGGTTCCTTGCGACCCATACCGAAGTCCGCCTTCCACCGGATCTTCGTCGAACATGAGCGGAGTGTCGAAATCGATATGGACGATTTCCGGGATTGAGGTTGCAAAATGAGCAGCAGCTGAAAAGCCTAATCGCGATTCGAGAAATCCGCCCATTTGTAAGGTGAGATCGTGTTGCCGACCGATCGCTGCGATGCGGCGCGCTCTGACGATGCCAGAGGATTTACCCAGCTTGATGTTCAACCCGTCACAAGCATCCAAATCGACCAAGCGGGCGGTATCGTGTTCGTTGCAACACGATTCATCGGCCATGATCGGAATGCTTGTGGCCTTTCTTAATTCAGGTAAAGCGTCGAACTGAAACCTCGGCAGGGGCTCTTCACAATGTTGGATCTGAAAACCGCTCATGCCGTTCAATGCGCGTATGGCTCCAGGCAAGTCCCACCCTTGATTGGCATCGATCCGTATCGGCAGCGAATTCCCTACCACTTCCCGAATTCTTTTCATGCGGGCGATAGCATCCTCCGGCACGATCTCCCGATCCACCTCGAACCACACCACCGATACCACCGAACCCACTCGGATCATTCCCTGCCAACCATGCAGCGGGATCTCGGAGTAGCGGTTCTCCACCCAGAACCAATCCGATCGTGACTCGTCGCCAAACTGCGGCAACGGCGCTCCGTCGCGCGGTCGCGCCGGGATCGGCGGTGACACTCCCACCTCGGCATTGCTGGCGAGGGAGAGGTAGGTCCTCGCCGCCTCCTCCGTCCCGAACGAAAGCGCGGTTCCCCCCAGCCAGTTGTGCAAGCCGTCATCGCGAATCCCCGGCAGTCGCACCAGCCAGGAG
>JBJTRB010000077.1:0-5040 GCA_046075925.1 Bacteroidota bacterium
GAAGCCGCTGATCACCCCGGGAGCGCCTAATTGCACGATGCACCAGTCATGACCAGGTGTACGCTTGCGTCGGGATTCCCATCCATCCATCCATTTTCCTCTGTCCGTGTATTTGTCCGCGATGAAAACCCCTCTGCCAGGTTTTACCAGGTTTTCCATGCCAGCGAAAAAATCATCGGTGCAGACGATGGATCGGGCACCCAACTTATCCGATGCCAGATTCAAATGCTCGGTAAAAGCAGGAGGTGTCGTATTATTTTCTTTCATTTTGCTTCAGCAATTTATTTCCGGCTGGCGAAGATACGAAGGCGCCTTTATCGTATACTTTATTTCCGCCCACCCATGTTTCTTCGATCACGCCGTAGAGCATCTCTCCCTCGTAGGGTGTCACCTTGTGACGGAACTTAATGTTCGTGCGATTCACCTTCATTTTCTTGGACGGACTCCAAATGACCAGATCGGCATCTGCACCTTCCGTTATTCGACCTTTGTTTTTCATTCCAAGAAAATCGGCAACAGCCGTGCTCATCCAGCGGGTGACGTCTTCAATGCTCCTTCCGTCTTGCTTTGCGAGCGTCCATATCACCTGCAAGGAGAATTGCAGTGATGCGATTCCGCCCCAAGCCATTTTGAGATTGCCTGTCTCCAGCTCTTTCAGTTCAGGAGGGGCAGGCGAGTGGTCGGTTACAACGAAATCGATGGTACCATCACAGACAGCGTTCCATAACAAACGGTTGTTTTCTTCCTCTCGGATAGGAGGTGCGCACTTGAAACGGGTATCACTGTCGGGAATCTTTTCAGCGGAGAAGTACAGGTAATGCGGACATGTTTCAACGGTCAATGGAATATCGTTCGATTTGGCATCCTTGATCAGCTGCAAAGCTTCAGCAGACGATAGGTGGACGATGTGAGTCCGGACGTTGTGCTTCTTGCACAAGTTGATCATCCCTTTGATGGCTTCGTTTTCCCAGCTCCTGGGTCGAGAATGTAACCATGCACGGTATGAATAGTTGTCGGCTTCCAGCTCTTTTTGTCCAACATGCTTCTTGTCCAGCTCTGCATGCACAAGCAAAGGCAGGTTGTATTTAGCCAGTAGGGGCAGGGACTCTTCCAGCTCTTTCAGTGTGATATTCGGAAATTCATCGATACCTGAATGAGTCAGGAACACTTTGAATCCCATGACTCCTGCGAGTATGAGCGGTTCGATCTCTTTTTGATTACCCGGTATGATACCTCCCCAGAAACCGCAGTGGACCATCAAATTCCCTTCAGCGGCGTTAAGTTTCATCTCCAGTGCATGTGCGGTGGTGGTTACGGGACTGGAGTTCAGCGGCATGTCAATCAAGGTGGTGATACCGCCTGCTGCCGCCGCTTGTGTTGCTGTTTCGAACCCTTCCCAATCCGTTCTTCCCGGATCATTGATATGTACATGACAGTCTATCAATCCCGGCATGATGAAGGAGTCTCCGTAATCCTTTACCGGGAGTGTTTTGGTGGATGCCAGTTTCTCCAATAGGATCTTGGTGATTCTGCCCTCTTCCAGGAATAAAGTGGCTTCGGTGGTCCTTTCAGGAAAGACCACATTACGGCTATAGATGACGGTAGGGCCGTTTATGGCTGGTTGATGGGTGCTCCCTGTTTGATCCATTGTCCGATCAAGATACGTTCTTCTTCCGTCATTCCGGTCTTGTTTCCTTGCGGCATCGAATGTGTTTGTACAGCACGGACCATGATCTTATCCGTCATCCGCTTTATCTGATCCGCTGTTTCGAACATCACGCCATTGGGTGCGATCTTCTGGACATCGTCAGTCGGTTTGGAGGAGTGGCAGCTGACGCAGTGTTTCTGGAATATCGGTTGCACTTCCGTGAAGGCTATTTTACGGTCGGTATTTTCAGTCGATTTAGGAGCGGTTGCGATTACCAATGCAATCAATCCGATGAAAGCGAGAACGAGCAGATACGTCAGCTGTGTTCCTTTCTCGTGTTGATTGATGTAGTGGCGTACGGCAACACTGGCAAGTGAAAGGCCTGCCAGTATGATCCAGTTCCAAGAGTTTCCGAAAGTGACAGGAAAGTGGTTGCTGATCATGATGAACAGCACCGGAAAGGTCATGTAGTTATTATGAAGTGATCGCAATCCTGCGTATGCGCCCAATGCAGGATCGGGGGCACGGCCGGCTCTCGCTGCACGCACCAGCGCTTTCTGCGCCGGTATGATTACGAAGAACACATTTCCAACCATGCAGGTGCCGAGTATCGCTCCGACGTGCATGAAGGCCGCTCTGCCACTGAGCACGGTGGATAGGTACCAGGAAAATCCGGTTATGATGATGAAGCCGAGCAGGGCGAAAGCCTTCTTGTGTCGCAGCAGAGAAGACTTGCACATGAAGTCATAGATGAACCAACCCGCAACCAACGAACCGATGCCGGTAATGATCGCCGTGGAAGTTGAAATGGTTGCGACGGAGGGATCGACCATATAGCTTCCGGCATTCAGATAATATACCAGTATCAGGAGCATGAATCCGGTGAGCCAGGTGAAGTAAGCTTCGTACTTGAACCAGTGCAGTTTTTCCGGTAGCTCTCCTGGTGCTACTTTGTATTTTTCCAGGTAATAAAAGCCGCCGCCGTGGATGGCCCACAGATTGCCTGCGAGTTCGTCTCGAAGTCCTTTCGTCCTGTTAAGGCTGTTTTCAAGAAAAATGAAATAGAAAGAAGCTCCGATCCATGCAATGCCGAATACGATGTGCGTCCAGCGGATGAGTAAATGAGTCCAGTCCAACAGGTGTGCACTCCATCCATTGCGATCGGACCAGTACCAGATGCCTGCGATGAAAATGGCGGATACCAATAACCATCGGATGACTTTCCCGGTGGTTTTCAAGTCGCTGAGCAGTTCCTCGACTTCTTGTTCGTGCTCTGTTGCAGGTTTGTTTTCGTTCATGACTTGCTGCGCAGTTTCAACTCTTCTACCGCTGCGATGATGACTTCATTGGTGGCTGGCAACTTGAATTCAGGTTCGTGTTCATGTCCTGCTACAGCGGAAACCGCGTCCTTGATGGCCAGCCAGGTGCTCAATGCGAGCATGAAGGGAGGTTCTGCTACCGCTTTGCTTTTTCGGATAGCACGAGGATTCGGCACGTTCTTCATCAGCTCGACCCGGAAGTCCTTCGGGATGTCTCTGACCGATGGAATCTTATACGTATCGGGCGAATGGTTGAGCAGGTTTCCTTTTGTGTCATACTTCATGTCCTCCGTCGTGCACCATCCAAGACCCTGAATGAAACCGCCTTCGATTTGTCCTCTGTCAATACCAGGATTGATCGAATCGCCAACGTCGTACAGGATGTCCGTACGCAAGTGGTTCACTCCGCCCGTGAGTACATCGATTTCAACTTCGCTCACCGCCATTCCGAAGGCGTAATAGTTGAATGGTCGGCCCCAACCTTTTATCTTATCCCACCCGATATCGGGGGTCTTGTAAAATCCGGTAGCGGACAAGCTGATCTGGTTGAGCTGCGCCAGTCGGGCCAGTTCTTCGAAAGTGATGAATCGGTCCGGGTTCGATGGGTCCATGACACGACTGTTCTCGATGACCAGCTCTTCCATGTTGAATTTACCTTCAGGAAATCTTCTGCTTAATTCGCTCGCTGCAAAAGCAAGCAGACGCAATTTGATGGTTTCAATCGCATTTTTAACCGCCATGCCATTCAAATCAGTGCCTGCGGATGCGGCTGTAGCGGACGTATTCGGGACTTTGGAAGTATTGGTCGCGTTGACCTTGATTTGGGATAGATGGACGCCCAACTCTGCTGCTGCGATCTGAGCGATCTTGGTATTCAGGCCTTGACCCATTTCTGTTCCGCCATGATTTACCAGGACGGAGCCGTCGGTGTAGATGTGGACCAGTGCACCTGCTTGATTCAAGAACGTCGTTGTGAATGAAATGCCGAACTTGACCGGAGTGGCAGCGATGCCTCGTTTGGTGAGTTCATGCTTTTTGTTGAAAGCGTCAATGCTTTCTCGCCGTAGTCGATAGTCGCTTGTCCGTTGGATCTGTTCACAGATGGCAGGAAGGTGATTCAACTCCACGGTTTGTCCATAGTGGGTGACATCCCGTCCAGCTGCTCCATAGAAATTGAGCTTTCGGATTTCAAGCGGGTCTTTTTTCAGGAAGCGTGCAATCCTGTCGATGATCTGCTCCATTCCGGCCATGCCTTGTGGGCCACCGAATCCTCTGAACGCTGTGTTCGAAGGCAGATGGGTACGATAGGCACGGCCCGTCACCTGCATGTTCGGGACATAGTAGGCGCTGTCTGCGTGCAGCATCGCTCGCTCAAGTATGGCCAAGCTCAGGTCGGTAGCGCAGCCTGCATCGGAATTCAGTACGATCTCCAAGGCGATCAGCTTTCCGTCACTTCCGAATCCTACTTTGTAATCGATCAGGAATGGATGGCGCTTGCCAGTGATTTTCTGGTCGTCGTCCCTGAACAGACGGATCTTGACCGGTCGGCCAGTGCTATGCGCAAGCAAAGCAGTCCATGCTGCGGTGTGGTTGGCTTGTGTCTCTTTTCCTCCGAATGCACCACCCATTCTTCGGGTCTCGACAACGACTTCGTTTTTACCGATGCCAAGTACCTCAGCAACGATGGCTTGGGTTTCAGATGGATGTTGAGTGGAGGAGAACACATTCATCTCGCTGCCTTCACCTGGTATGCAAAGGCAACATTGTGTTTCCAGGTACCAGTGCTCTTGAGCGCCTGTCTCCAACTTGCCGGTCAGTACATGATCGCATTCCTTGAAGCCGTTTTTCACATCGCCCCGATTCATGGTCCTTTCCGGTGCAAGCAGGTTGTTCTTTTCGATGGAAGTCTGCAAGTCAAGTACCGCCTCCAACATTTCGTATTCGATGCGAATCAATCGTTCGGCTTCTCGGGCGATCGCTTCGCTGTCGGCAGCGATTAGCACGATCGCCTGACCGATGCAATGAACGGTTTCAGCGGCAAGACAAGGTTCGTCGTGTATGACTGGACCCATT
>JBJTRB010000078.1:0-13525 GCA_046075925.1 Bacteroidota bacterium
CGAAATGGATACACCTTCCAAACGCTTTCTTGCTGCGTTCAACTGATCGGACAATGTCAAGCTTTCCATTGCGCGACGAATCTGTACTTCCAGGACCTCGCACGTGAACTCGTCACGCGCGATGACATCATTCGCCCCCAATTGCAACAGTCGGAGTTTCGATTCCGACGTGACGTTCGAGGAAAGAATGATGCAAGGAGTTTCCGCAGATCGCAGCTTGAGAACCGTCAAAAGTTCGTCAAGGTTACAATCACGAACGCCTTCTTCGACCACTAACAGGTCGATAGATGAAAGACGTTTCAGTAATTCGTCGCAAGAAGTGGTATGATCTACCTGGATATTACCGATCATCTTCAAGTGAGCACAAACGAGCTCACTGAAAAAATCAGTATCGCCAAGGTATCCCAGACGCTTGGGATTTCGGTTATTGATACCGGGTGTCATGGTCAAAAAATAATTTGAGGTCGGGGGGTTCTACTCATTTGATCAAGAAAAGGTTCTACCCGGATCCTTATGAGCGGCAAACAGGATTTATCGCCAGCAACGCAACCTTTTAATGCAAATTGCGTCCACCCCTTATGATGAAGATCCGCTTGACATGGAAGTCGGCCCTGCTTACGGCTGTCACAGTACTACTCATTGTCATGGGTCTGAAAACTTGGTTGGTTTCATCCAGGTTCCATTCCTCCTCAGAACAGAAGCTAAAACTCGAAATGGATAGTGCTGCAGCCCATCGGCTACAACAGGCGGTGGGTATTGCAAGCATCTCCTACGACGATAGCTCACTCAAAGATTTCCGAAACATTGATTCCCTGATCGGCTTCCTGAAATTCAATTATCCGCAAACATTCCGTCAACTACACTGCGACACGATCAACACCCACTCATTACTCCTTCACTGGAAAGGATCGGGAGATGTCACTGCGCAGAAACCTGTCCTGTTATACGCACACATGGATGTGGTTCCTGCCGACACCGGTTCGGAAAACGGTTGGAGATTCGAATCGTTCACCAAGGAACTCACCGACGACACCATCCGTGGACGAGGCACGGTGGACGATAAACTGGGGGTCATAGGAATCCTGGAGGCAACGGAACGGCTGATCCGTAAAGGCTTCACTCCGAAGCGCGACATCTACTTCGCCTTCGGACACGACGAAGAAACCGGCGGTACGGAAGGCGCTGCTGCAATTACTTCGACTTTGAAAAACCGCGGTATCATGGCCGAATGGATGTTGGATGAAGGCGGAATGGTTGCGGAAGGATTGGTACCCTTCGTGGACCAGCCGGTAGCATTGGTGATGACCGCTGAAAAAGGCTACATCACCATCGACCTGACAACAGAAGGACACGGTGGACACTCCAGCTTTCCGCCCAAGGAATCCCCGATCGATATCCTGGCAGCGGCAATCGTCCGTCTGAATGAAAAACCTTTGGAGGCGACCATCAGCGAACCTGTTGCCATGTTCATGGATCAAGTAGGGCCCGCCATGCGATTCCCCTTCAATGTGGTTTTTGCAAACCGATGGATCTTCGCTCCACTCGTGATCAGTGAATACGAAAAGATACCGGAAGGAAACGCTACGATTCGCACCACCCTCGCATGGACGATGAGTCAGTCAGGTATCAAAGATAACGTGCTACCGTCAAAAGCGACCGTAACCGCCAACTTGCGCATATTGCCTGGCAACACTATTGAGAGCACGTTGAAAGAAATCACCGGTATCATCCATGACGACAGGATCACCATACGCGTTCATCCGGGTGCGATGGAACCGATAGCTGCCTCGAGCACGGCTTCTGAAGGCTACCGGCAGATCCAGCAAGCCATCCACTCGACTTTCCCGGATGCGATTGTCGCGCCGAACCTTTCAATCGCATCTACCGATTCGCGTCATTTCGCTTCAGTGGCGCAACAACGCTTCCGGTTTCTCCCGGTTCGGATGGACAAAGACATCCTATCAGGTATGCATGGGAAAAACGAGCGAGTAGCGGTCAGTGCATTCATGGAATCGATACTGTTTTATGAAAACTTACTCGGGGCTCAGTAACTCAACGGA
Organism: Bacteroidota bacterium; assembly: GCA_046075925.1. GTDB lineage: Bacteria > Bacteroidota > Bacteroidia > AKYH767-A > 2013-40CM-41-45 > Pollutiaquabacter. The sequence continues at coordinate 2,061 of JBJTRB010000078.1, forward strand.
CACGCAGTGGCAATCCGGTATGTTCGGATATCCGCTGGGCTAGTCGCGCACCTTCCTCACTGAAATTCCAAGTGAACAATATCCGGATAGGATGATCGGCTGCGATCGTACTGATCGCTTTGATTGCCGTACGGAATGCCCTTCCCTGATTCCGGTACTCAGGGAGTACGAGTGCGGAGCAGAGATACAAAGCGCTGAAGGATGAGCCCCGCTTTGTTTCCTGTAGTAGCTGATGCTCCGATAATTTTCCTGATAAAAACGACTCCATCACTTCATCGGTTGTCGGTATCAAGAGCAACCACACCACTGGACCATCACCCTCTGTTTCTTCTGAAAGGGTAGCAGGATGAAGTGCCTCCAACGCCTCCATCACCTGAGGGGTGACATCCAACTGCTCCGGATCCTGTTTGGTGGCAAAGAAATCTTCTGCCAGCTGGATCATCCGGCGAAAATTCTCGGACATGGGTGGATGTTATTTGGAAACGCGGTGAAAGCTGAGCCCTTCGCCGAAACGATAACGCGCAATCAATCCCCAGTTGGTGCCGACAAAGCCGCTGTTATCACCTATCTGGATACGCGGCCTCCAATCGATGGCAATGGTCAGTGGAAAATCAAATGAATACTCTGCTCCGAAATCTCCGGCGACAGCCAAGGCGAAATCATTACGGAAATAAATCTCAGGACCTACACCTGGATAGAATTTCAGACCGGCAGGACCTTCATTCAGTGCGAACATCCAATCCAGGTATGCCCCCGCACCGAAACCGCCATTGAAATAAGTGGCTGCATGCAGCCGAGGCGCAAGGTCAATCGGAATGGTGAGATCCAATCCGAAGTCGTCACCGAAGCGTACGCCCGCTTCCCAGTTGGATTGCGAACGGACTTCCCCGGTGAAGAGGAACAGTGATACGAAAGCAGCGAGTAGGCTCTTAGCTGATTGGTGCAGTTTGATTTTCATAGTGTAACAAAAATAGGAAGTTGAACAGGTAGGAAATACTTCGCCAAACCGACTTGTCACCATTATTCTGAACAGGCTTTTATTGAAAAAGAAAACACAAACATTCCACATCGTCCATTCTCAGCATGTGATTGGTTTACCTTTGATTCCATGCGGTTGCTGCTGCTCTATCGCCAGGCTTTCTCGAACCTGCAAAGGAACATTTGGATCCTGTCGCTGGCCATGTTCATCAACAGAAGCGGCTCGATGGTGCTGTTGTTCACCTCCCTATACATGACCAAAGATCTGGGCTTCGGTGTAGGACAGGCGGGGATAATCATGAGTTTCTATGGAATCGGTAGCGTGACGGGATCCTATATGGGCGGATGGCTCACCGACCGCTTCAATTATTTCAAAGTCATGATCTGGTCGCTCGTAGGCTGCGGACTGGTCCTTATGCTGATGCTTTGGGCCAAGACCCCTTTGGCTATCGCATCGATCATGTTCACCTATCCATTGGTCGGCGACATGTTCCGACCGGCTAACTCCGCCGCTATTTCGGCCTATTCCACGCCTGAAAATCGCACACGCTCCGTATCGCTCGTACGATTGGCCGTGAATCTCGGATTTTCCGTCGGCCCTGCAGTCGGCGGTTTCGTTGCCTTTTACATCGGCTACAAATGGCTGTTCGTGATTGATGCGCTGACGAGTTTCGGTGCCGCTGCCTTGTTGTTCGTATTGTTACCTGCCAGACCACCCGACCAACGCGTCAGCAAGAGCATTGAAAAATCGCAGAGCAGGCAATCCGCCTACAGGGATTTTTCCTACCTGTTTTTCATCTTATTAGTGGCTGTATACGGCACTGTGTTTTTCCAATTGTTCTCCAGTGTTCCTCAATATTTCAGCAAGCATCTGCATTACGATGAGGACACCATCGGGCTGCTAATGGCATTGAATGGTGCAATCGTCGTAGCGGTAGAGATGCCCTTGATACTTGTTTTGGAAAAAAGAAAAAGACAGTTCCGTTACATCATACTAGGCACACTTTGTCTTCCGATCGCTTTCGCCATTCTGTTGCTGGGTCGCGAAGAGATCGCGCTATCCATCGCTTATACGCTTTTCATCACCTTGTCTGAAATCTTTGCGATGCCCTTCATGATGAACCATGCCTTATCGAGCGGACCAGACGATCGAAAAGGGCAATACGTTGCATTGTATTCGATGGGATTCGGGATAGCCACCATTACTGCCCCGATGATCGGACTGGGAATAGCGGATCGCTGGGGCTTTGAAACATTATTCCAGACGCTCATGATCAGTAGCGTCGTACTTGCCTTGCTTTTTCAGTTTTCGAAGTGGCTTACCGAGAATAGCGCGAGGAAGGAAATCAGCGATTAACCATCCACTTGAATGGTGCTTCGTCGTCCACGCTGACGAGATACAATCCATCTTTCAAAAAGGTATTGACCCTGGAAAAGTCGCCGGAAGATTGAAGGACTTGTTCATCCAGCTTCTTGCCGAGAACATCTGAAAAAACAATACGATGTTTACCTGTGGAGAGTCGAATGACCAGATCGCCATCAGTCGATGGATTTACAAAATGATGCTCCTGGATGATGGAGGGGGAAAACACAGTCGTCGAAATCGGTCCGGAAAAACGAGTGACCAACGAATAGTAGGTGAAATTAGGATTCATTTGAATCGAATCGTTACCTATTTGTAGCGGGCCGGATGCGATGGCGGAAAAATATCCACCTTCTTGGTTACCGATGATTTGCTGCGGGTAAATACCATAGGCGGATGAAGCCTGAAGCGACCATTGCGGAATCCCGTCGGTGTCGTAATGCAACAAGACCAGCCCGCGGGACGTGCCGGGAGAGCCTGCCCCGACGACAACACCATTACCTAAGTCGACAACGCCTCTGTTACCAAGCAGCAGATTGAATCCATCAGCGGTGATTGAAACGGGTCTGGAAAAAGACAATTTCAAATCGCCGGTGATGGAGGGTTGATCAGGTACATCCACTGCCCAGTACACATTGCCTGACGAGTCGAACTTCACGACCAGGAAATCATAAACCCATTGCGGTCCGCCCATATGGTTCCCATACACCGTCACCGAATCGAACAACTCCTTGGCCAGATAGATATTGGCATGGTCATCCACTTCGATATGGGAATCATCGAAGGTGATGTCCTGGAAGCTTCTGAACCACTGGCAATTTCCGATTGGATCGACTTTGGCGAGAAATGCATTGTAGGAAAAGTCGGTCACGACATTCAATGTCCAGAAGTTGAAACTGTCCTGGCCAAGTGCCCCCGAAATATAAAGCGAACCGTTCGAATCGAATTCCATATCACTGATCAGCGAGATGTCCGAAGGCCAGATTCGCTGTAAGGAATCGGCACCCATACTGCTCATGCCGATCAGATAACCACCATACGGATAATCATTCAATGAAACCCAAAGATGTCCTGCAGGGTCTTCCGCAAGCAAACAAGATTCATTCACATTGGCATGACTGACGGAAAAATTCCGCGACCACTTTATCGATCCGTTACTGCCGAAACACAACAGGTATGAATTGTAAACGTATTGACCCGGACTGTTCACATTGAATAATGGAGTGCCATCAACCGTCATCGTATCCATGAACGTGCCGGAGATGACCAGATCGCCGCTGGATAGTACCTTGAGTGCTCCGATGGAAACCGTAGGTCCTAACAGGTGACTGATTGTCCGATTGCCTGCCGAGTCAACGTTGTTGATTTCGTAAGCACCGTACAGCCGAGAATTATAGGAGAGTGCCAATTGCTTTAGCCATGCGGCAATCACTCCTCCATTAGGGGCGCTGGCAATGGAAGGTTGCTCATTAGCCGGGACGAATGAAAAGGAAGTCGTATCATGACGGGTCCACTGGAATTGTTGAGCCGTCAATCTTGAAAGGAGAAGGAAACATACAGAGAGACACACGATCGTTTTTCTCATGGCTTCGGATCATAAAGGGATATTTCCGTGTTTCTTGCGTGGCAGCTTATCGACTTTGTTTTTCAGCATGTCAAAAGCAGCGATCAATTTCTTGCGGGTGTCGGATGGTTTAATCACCTCATCCACATAGCCGTGTTCGGCGGCTTTGTAAGGATTGGCAAACAACTGATTGTATTCCTGTTCCTTTTCCTTGAGTTTGGCGGCTGCATCTTTCGCTTCGGCGATCTCTTTCCTGAAGATGATTTCCGCTGCGCCTTTGGCACCCATCACCGCGATTTCCGCTGATGGCCAAGCGTAATTCATGTCAGCACCGATATGCTTGGAGTTCATCACATCGTACGCGCCTCCATAGGCCTTGCGTGTGATGACCGTGATTCTGGGAACGGTAGCTTCACTGAAGGCATACAGCAGTTTTGCGCCATTCGTTATGATACCGTTCCATTCCTGATCGGTACCGGGCAGGAATCCGGGCACATCTTCGAACACGAGCAACGGAACATTGAAGCAGTCGCAGAAGCGGACGAAGCGAGCTGCCTTTGTAGAGGCGTCGATATCCAATACGCCGGCAAGATGGGCCGGTTGATTGGCGATGATACCGATGCTTTTACCAGCGAGTCTGGCGAAACCGACGACGATATTCTCCGCAAAATCCTTGTGCACTTCGAAGAAGGAGGATTCATCGATCACTTCTTCGATCACTTCACGGATATCATACGGTTGGTTAGGGTTGTCTGGAATGATGGAATCCAATTTCGATCGACGTTCGTCTGTTGGTTGGTAAGCGAGTACCGGAGGTTCTTCCTCGCAGTTCTGCGGAACATAACCAAGCAACTTCTTGATCATGGAAATACATTCCAAACCGTTAGCAGCCGTGAAATGCGTGACACCCGATTTGGTGGCATGAGTCATGGCGCCTCCGAGTTCCTCGGATGATACGTCCTCGTGGGTGACCGTCTTCACCACGTTGGGACCGGTGACGAACATATAAGATGTGTTCTCGACCATCATGATGAAGTCCGTGATGGCAGGAGAATAAACAGCACCACCTGCGCAAGGTCCCATGATAGCGGATATCTGAGGGATCACTCCGGATGCACGGACGTTCCGGTAGAAGATGTCCGCATAGCCACCCAGGGAAACGACTCCTTCCTGGATACGGGCACCACCGGAATCATTGAGACCGATCACAGGAGCACCATTCTGCATGGCGAGGTCCATGATGCGACAGATTTTCTTGGCGTGTGTCTCCGAAAGAGATCCACCGAAAACGGTGAAGTCTTGTGCGTAGACGTAAACCAACCTGCCATTTATCCTTCCGAAACCCGTAACGACACCGTCGCCGAGGTACTTTTCCTTATCCAGACCGAAGTCGGTGGCACGGTGGGTGACCAGCATTCCGATTTCCTCGAACGAACCTTCGTCGAGTAGGAAATGCAGACGTTCGCGTGCAGTGAGTTTTCCCTTCTTGTGTTGTGCATCAATCCGATCCTTTCCCCCGCCTTGGAGTGCGAGGTTGGTCTTTTGCTCAAGTTGTTCCAGTTTTTCTTTCATTGGGCCCTGTTTGATTGTGGAAAGGTACGAAAAGGGGTGCAAGGCAGGATGTCCTGTAGTGCTTACCTTTGAGTCATGAAAGAGACCGTAGTCAGTGGCATCCGCAGCACCGGCAACCTCCACCTGGGAAATTATTTCGGCGCCATGCGCAATTTCATCAAGATGCAGCATGAATATGATTGCTACTTCTTCATCGCCGACTATCACTCTCTGACGACGCATCCCAATCCGGCCGACTTCAATAAAAATGTAAGGCAAGTGCTGGTCGAATACCTGGCATGCGGTCTGGATCCGGAAGCGGCGACCATATATGTCCAGAGCGATTTGCCGGAAATAGCAGAACTTTATCTGCTGTTCAACATGAATGCCTATGTCGGCGAATTGGAGCGTTGCACCTCGTTCAAAGAGAAAATCCGCAAGCAGCCGGATAACATCAACGCCGGACTCCTTACCTACCCTACCCTCATGGCAGCCGACATCCTCATTCACCGTGCGGTGAAAGTGCCGGTTGGAAAAGACCAGGAGCAACACCTGGAAATGGCCAGGACATTCGGCAACCGTTTCAATAGGATTTACAATACCGAACTTTTTCCGGAACCGTTCGCATTCAATTATGGTACATCGCTTGTGAAAATTCCAGGCTTGGATGGTAGCGGCAAAATGGGCAAAAGCGAAGGCGAAGGAAATGCCATCTTCTTGTGTGATGAGCCCGAAGTGATCCGCAAGAAGGTGATGAAGGCCGTAACAGATTCCGGTCCGACCGTTCCTAACCAGGAAAAGCCCGAAGTGATCAAGAACATTTTCCTATTGATGGAAGCGGTCTCATCAGCGGATACGGTGGCTCACTTCGAAGAGCAATATGCCACGATGAAAATCCGCTACGGCGACATGAAAAAACAATTGGCGGAGGACATGATCCGCTTCACCGAACCGCTGAGGGAGCGGATTAAAGAACTGTCGAGCGATAGCGCATACATTCATAAAGTAGCTCGCCTGGGGGCAGAAAAGGCGCGAGTGAGTGCTCAAAAAACCATTTCCGCCGCTCGTGAAGCGATCGGCATTCGGTCCATGTGATTTTTAATCATTTGAATTTCATTTATTTAACATTTTATTCAAATAGATGTTGTAACATCTATTGTTATCACATATACTTGTAGTCTAAACTTCTAAAAAACCAGCTCCAAAAATGAAAAAACAGCTTCTCCTGATTGCCCTGTCCGTGTTGACACTTGGCGCGACCGCTCAAGAATGGTCGATCGACAACTCCCACAGCAGTGTGAAATTCAAGGCCCGTTACATGATGTTCTCCGACGTGGAAGGAACCTTCAAAAAATTCCAGGGAACCTTCACCTCCAGCAAGTCGGACTTCTCCGATCTGCAAGTGAACATGACCGTGGATGTGGCCTCTGTCAATACCGACAATGAGATGCGCGACAATCATTTGAAGGCTGACGACTTTTTCAATGCAGAGAAATTCCCGTCCATGTCCTTCAAGAGCACGGGCATCAAATCATTGGGCGGTGGCAAGTTCGTTTTGAGCGGCGACCTCACCATACGTGATGTCACCAAGCGTGTCGACGTACCGGTAGTCTACGGCGGCACCACCAAAGACCCATGGGGCAACACCCGCGCAGGCTTCAAAGCGACAGGAAAACTGAACCGTAAGGAATTCAAACTTTCCTGGGATACCAAGAACGATCTTGGAGAAGCGGTTGTAGGTGACGAAGTGGAATTCACCATCGACGCCTCGCTTATCAAAAAATAAACTTTCAAAGCCGGTCCTTCAAGACCGGCTTTTTCAACTCCACAACAATCATCATGGAAAACAATCAAGAAGTAAGCGTTACGGTCCTGGACAACGGTCCGCTCTTAGTGAATGGCACTATCAAAGTGATCCTCAAAGACGGCACCAGTATCATCAAAGAAGGAAACACGGCGCTTTGCCGTTGTGGACAATCGAAAAACAAACCCTACTGCGATGGCGCTCATCGCAACTGTGATTTCCTGAAAGAGTCATGAACATACATCCAACATTATCAGGCCGAAGAAGTCTGCGTGCATTCTCCGCACAGCAGGTGGACGACAATACCTTTTACTCCTTGTTCGAAGCCGCAAGATGGGCTGCCTCCGCATTCAATGAGCAACCATGGCGATTCATCGCAACACGAAAAGGTGAAGCTGCATTCGAACGCATGGCCTCCTGTCTGGCTCCTGCCAATAAATCATGGGCCGAGCATGCAGCGTTTCTCATTCTCGTTGCTGCAAAAAAAGACATCACCAAAACCGGTCGCCCGAACAAACATGCCTCTCACGATACCGGATTGGCAGTAGGTAACCTCACCTTTCAAGCTACCGCCAGCGGAATCGCATTGCATCAAATGGGAGGTTTCGATGCGGCAATGGCTGCATCGACATTCGGCATTCCAGAGGAGTTCGAAGCACTGACGATCATCGCTGGCGGCTACCCGGGAGATCCGGAATCCTTGAACGAAGAACTACGTCAACGGGAAACAGCTGCACGCGTGCGAAAGCCCTTGGACGAAATGGTTTTTTCAGAACAATTCGGTCATCCGCACCCCTTGTTCATGACTCCTCCCCATCAAAACTGAATATGAAAACGGTAGTACATCCGTCCCATCGACGCGGGCATGCCGACCATGGCTGGTTGGACGCCCGTCATTCTTTCAGTTTCGCCAATTGGTACGATCCTACCCGCATACACTTCGGTATGCTGAGAGTATTGAACGACGATGTTGTCGCTGCCGGCGCAGGCTTCGGCATGCACCCGCACAACGATATGGAAATCATCACCATCATCCTTCAAGGCGCTTTGCAACACCGTGATGACATGGGAAACGGGTCGGTCATCCGTCCCGATGACGTGCAGGTCATGAGTGCCGGAACCGGAGTCTACCATTCCGAATTCAATCCTTCATCGACTGATGCGACCAACCTTTTTCAGCTTTGGATTTTTCCAAAAGAAAAATCCATCGAGCCACGTTACGATCAACGGACATTCGATCCAATGTTAAGGAACGGTGTTTTGCAAACCGTCGCTTCAGGACTTGGTGCTGACGGTTCCCTGTATATTCATCAGGATGCCAGCATATCAAGACTTCGCCTGCTTGCAGGAACCGAACTTGATTACCCGATCGCTCGAAATGGAAATGGCGGATATTTCATGGTAGTGGAGGGACAAGTGGAAATCGCAGGACAGTCGGCCGGGCGCCGTGATGCCGTAGGCATCTGGGAAACCGACAAAGTTACCCTTCGTGCAGCAACCGATACGGAATTGCTTATCATCGATGTACCAATGAATTGATCAGCATGCGACTGGAAGACGAAATCAATCAGAAGCAGTTCAACAGCGAATCGCACAAATTGGCTGTCAATCTGATTTACACGTATAACTGGCTCAACAGCCTTCATTCGGCGTTTCTCAAAGAGTACGGCGTGACAATGCAGCAATACAACGTACTACGCATATTGCGTGGGATGAACGGAAAACCTGCCAATGTCAAAACCGTACGCGATAGGATGTTGGACAAAATGAGCGATGCCTCCCGCATCATTGAAAAACTGCGCGGTAAAGGATGGGCAAGAAGATCCACCTGTGTAGGTGATCGCAGGGCATGCGATGTCCTCATCACCCCGGAAGGACTGGCCTTGCTGGAAAAGATCGATTTGGAATTCCATCGTGTGGAAAAACTGTTTGATCGTCTCGATGTTTCACAAAAATCAGCGCTGAACTCCCTTCTCGATACCCTACGGGGCTGAGAATCACCTCCCGGCTTTTTCGATAAGCCGCTTTTCTTGTCTTTCGCCGCCTTTGTACTAACTTGGCTTCGAAATGCGGCCATTCGACCACCACATCCATGCCCTTTTGCTCGATCACGATTGTGTGATCGTACCTGAACTGGGTGGTTTCATAGCATCGCGTCAGCGGGCCCGCATCGATTCCAAGCGATTGGTCGGCATTCCACCAAAACGCAGCATCGCTTTCAACGTTTACTTGCGCCAGAACGATGGGTTGTTGGCTAAGCGTTTGGTGGATACCGAGAAGATCAGCTATCCGGAAGCGCTTCAGTCCATCGAAGCCTATGTAAGCGATTGCATGCAGCAGATGGGAAGAGGAGGAAGTGTCCGTATCCGCAACGTCGGAGCACTTGCCTACGATGTCGCCAAGAACATCCAATTCGAGCCGGAGACTGATAGCCAGCTTTGTCCCGACGCTTTCGGTCTTGCTCCTATTCCTGTTCACATTCTGGACTCAACGGTCAAGTCGGCAGCCCAACCGCTTCCTTCCATCCGCAAACCGAAAAAGCAAGATGCGAATCGCCGTCAGCGCTCCCTGGTGAGCATCTTGACGGTGGCAGGCGCGATCATGTGGTTTTCGCTCAATCTGTATCTGGTAAGCCGCGATCGATATGGAAAAGCCGGCATGAATCCGCTCGATTCCGTTTTCCCGGAAGAATCCGTTTCTCCTGTCATTTCCCCACCACCAGCTCCGGTTGTCAAAGTCGAAACCGTTTTTGTTCCTGCTGTGCAACCGGAACCTCTGATCGTAGACAGCAACTCCCACCCTGCTCCCGAAGTCGAATCGGTCAAGCAAGAAACCCCTCAAAAGGAAACACCTGTTTCGATCGCACCTGAACAAGGTCGATATTACATCGTCACAGGTGTCTTCAAGATCCGTGACAATGCGGACGGCCTGGTGCGCGAACTCAAAGCTGCAGGATTCGATAGCGCAAGCATCATCGATACCAACAAAGAGTTCTATTATGTGAGCGTAGCCAGTTTCAATCATCGTGCAGATGCCATGGCTTTCCATCGTGACCTGCGTGGTAAAGATGTTTCCGGCTGGATATATCGTCGCTGAGCGGCTATGGCAGACCGACATCGGTTTCTTACCTTTGTCCTGACCTACAACCAGGGATTTTTTTCCAATGAGCACCATGCGTCAAGGCCTGCAGCAACGAATGCTGCAGAAGCTGTCTCCACAGCAGATACAGTTGATGAAACTGCTGCAAATCCCTGTGGCCAATCTGGAACAGAGAATCAAAGAAGAATTACAAGAGAATCCTGCTCTTGAAGAAGGTGCCGACGATTCTGAAGACGAGGAATACAAGGCTGACACCGACGAAAGCGAGGATGACGATTCGGGGGACGATGAAGAGCTGACGGAACGTGAAGACGATATCAGCCTGGATGAATACCTCTCCGACGATGAAATCCCGGAGTACAAGACGGTAGCCAACAACACCTCTCCTGACGATGACCGGAAGGAGATTCCGTTTGCAGCACAAGCCAACTTTCAGGAACAACTCCTATCCCAATTGTATACGTTGGAGTTGGATGACAGGGAATACCACATCGCCGAACAACTGATCGGCAGCATCGATGATGACGGTTACATCCGTCGCGAACTTTCTGCCGTGGTCGATGATCTGATCTTTTCTCAGAACATCTCATCGACGATCGAAGAGCTCGATGAGATCCTGAAGGCCTTGCAGACATTGGACCCTCCCGGAGTGGCTGCACGTACACTACAGGAGTGCCTGCTGCTGCAGCTGGAACGTAAGGGGGATAAACGACCCGGTATCCCATTGGCGAAGAAAATCCTGACGAAGCGGTTCGATGACTTCACCAAGAAGCATTACGAACGCATTGAGAAAGACCTCGCCATCACAGAAGACGAGCTGCGGGATGCCGTGAACGAAATTCTTCGATTGAATCCTCGTCCGGGCAATGCCACCAGTGGCAGTCCGCGCTCGGTCGAACATGTGATTCCAGATTTCATCCTGGTCAATAACGATGGCGTGCTCGAGCTCTCTCTCAATTCCAGGAACGCCCCGGAGTTGAAAGTCAGCAGGGAGTATCGTGAAATGCTGGATCATTACAGCAAAGACAAGAAGAACAACAAAGCGAACAAGGAAGCGATCCAATTCGTCAAACAAAAACTGGATGCAGCGAAATGGTTCATCGATG
>JBJTRB010000079.1:0-4894 GCA_046075925.1 Bacteroidota bacterium
GCTCTCCGGATCGGCTGCGGTGGCCATCGGCAACCTTATCTACTACCAGATTACCAGCACCTACCTGGCTCCATTTTCCATCCTCATAATCGACTTCTTCATCACTACGATGGGACTCATCGCTTTTCGGTTGGCGGTCAAATCCCTGTACATGGAACTCCGAAATCCTGGCTCGGGAAAAAGATCGGTCATCATCTACGGCGCTGGCGAATCCGGCGTCATCACCAAAAGAGCGATCGACCGCGATGCGAAGAGCAGATACAAAGTGGTCGCTTTCATCGACGATGATTTTTCCAAAGCAGGAAAAAGGTTGGAAGGCGTGAAAATCCACCCTTCGGAATCCAACCTGAAGAACCTGCTGGATGAAACGAAAGCAGAACGCTTGATCATCAGCATCCAGAACATCACCTCTGAACGCAGGAGGACCATCATCGAACAGTGCCTTGCATATGGAGTCGAAGTGCAAAATGTTCCACCGGTCCGCAACTGGATCGACGGCCGACTCAGTGTCAATCAGATCCGGAACATAAAGATCGAAGACCTGCTGGAAAGGGATCCGATCCGATTGGATATCGAACTCATTCAAAAGGGGCTGACGGGAAAAACGGTGCTGGTAACAGGCGGAGCAGGTTCCATTGGGAGTGAAATCGTACGACAACTCATTCCATTCGGCCCTAAAAAAGTGATCGCTTTGGATCAAGCAGAATCTCCGCTGTATGATTTAGAACTTCAAGTGAAAGAGGATTACGACTGGAACGGCTTGGAGACAGTGATTGCCGATGTCCGTCAAGCGGATCGTATGAGAAGGGTGTTTGAAGCGTTCAGACCTGATGTGGTTTTCCATGCCGCTGCCTACAAGCATGTTCCGGTAATGGAGAACAATCCATCAGAAGCCATTTTGACTAATGTGCACGGGACAAAAACCGTAGCTGATCTTTCAAACGAATTCGGTGTAGATAAATTCATCCTGATTTCAACCGACAAAGCGGTCAATCCCACCAACATCATGGGCGCTACCAAGCGGATTGCTGAGATTTATTGCCAATCACTTGGACAACACTCCTCTACCCGATTCATTACCACCCGCTTCGGCAACGTGTTGGATTCGAATGGCAGCGTGATTCCACGCTTCAGAAAACAAATCGAATCCGGCGGACCGGTCACGGTGACCCACCCGGATGTCACGCGCTTTTTCATGACCATTCCCGAAGCGTGTCAGCTGGTCCTTGAAGCCGGTTCAATCGGCGGCGGCGGTGAAATATATCTGTTTGACATGGGACAGAGCGTTCGCATCCACGACCTGGCCCAGAAGATGATCCGACTTGCAGGCGTGGAAGAAGGTCAAGATATCAGGATCGTCTTCACAGGATTACGTCCGGGTGAAAAACTACGTGAAGAGCTATTGGCCGACAAGGAAACAACGCTGCCCACCCACCACGAGAAGATCATGATCGCTAAGGTCCGCTCCTACTCGTTCGAGGCGATCAGCAAGGACATCTCCGAGCTCATCGAGCTTTTCCGGATGCAGCAGAATGACCTTATCGTGCGAAAGATGAAATCCATTGTCCCGGAATACATTTCTGCCAATTCCGAATACGAACGGCTCGACGCCCGATCCAGCACTAACCTTTCATGATACGGCACGAGTCGTCCCAACGCCTGTCATCTTCATTCTTAATACCTGAATCCTGATCCCATGCTTGGTCTTCGACTACCGACAGATCCCTTTTGGGTGAATATCGTTGAACGCAACATCGAGGAAATCCTGACGGACCACGCCTATTGCGAACAAAAAGCCGCCACGAACGCCATCAATCTGGTCATCCAATTTCCCGATTATCCGGAATTGGTCACAGCGATGATCGACTTGGCACGCGAAGAGTTGTTGCATTTCGATATGGTCCACGAGAAAATAAAGGAACGTGGTGCCATCCTAGGCCGTGAGCGTAGGGATGATTACGTATGGGAGCTCAATCAATTCATCAGAAAAGGAAAAGACCGTGTCACCTTGTTGGTGGATCGACTCTTGTTTGCCGCCCTGGTGGAAGCACGAAGCTGCGAACGATTCAAGGTCTTATCCGAAAACATCAAGGACGAATCGTTGCGGGAATTCTATCGCGAACTCATGATCAGCGAAGCCAATCATTACACGACATTCATCGGTTTCGCAAGGAAGTTCGGACAAGGGATAGATGTGGATGCTCGCTGGCAGGAATTCCTGGACCACGAAGCAGAAGTGATAAAACGCTATGGTAAAAAAGAGACCATTCATGGCTGATGATATGACAATCGGACTGTACAGGCATATACATCCGATAGAAATACGCTTCGTCGACCTGGACCTTTTCGGTCATGTGAACAATGCGCATCACCTGACCTACCTGGAACAATCCCGAGTGACCTACTTCGACAGGATTATCGGCTATGAGTACGATTGGAGCAAGGAGGGCATCATCCTCGCCAAAGCCGAAATAGACTATGTCGTTCCGATCAAGTTCAAGGACAAGGCATTCGTCCAAGTGAGATGTTCGCGCTTGGGAAACAAAAGCCTGGATTTATCCTATCGCATCATCAAGATCCACGAAGACAAGGAGATCCTGTTGGCAGATGCCACCACGGTGTTAGTGGCTTTCGATTTCGTCAACCAACAATCCATTCAAGTACCTGCGGCATGGAAAAAGGCGATCATCGAATTCGAACATCCTGATTCGGTGACTCGATAAGCAAAGAAATCATCCATGCTTAAAAGGCAAGACCCATTATCGCGGTCGCGTCAGGCTGTCGGACGGAAAAAGCAAAGCAGCAGCCGGGCCCTTCAGCTCCACATCGGGCACAAGGCTTGAGCCTTCCTCGGCAGTGATCAGATTCTTTTTAACCATGAAATTGGTCATCACGCGATAATAATCCGCCATATAGGGCTTGAGGTGCGCTGTTGAATCGAAACAGTAGCGGAACGCTTTCGGACGAGGAAGCAGATTTGCCAGAAAAATGGATTCCGATAGCCGAAGGTCTTTCGGTCGTTTATCGAAGTAGAATTTAGATGCTTCTCCGATACCGTAGACACCCGGACCGAGTTCGATGATATTGAAATAGACTTCCAACATTCGGTCCTTCGACACCAATCGGCCGGATTCGATCAACCACACCATCAAGGCCTCTTCGACTTTCCGTGCGACGGTTTTTTTCCTGGTCAGAAAAACATTTTTGACCAACTGCATGGTGATGGTACTGCCTCCACGAACGAATTTTCCTGCCCGGTAATTGTCGGCAATGGATTTCCTGAAAGCATCTTCATTGAAACCGTTGTGGAAATAAAAGTTCCCGTCTTCGGATGTAAGCACGGCGTTACGGAAATAACCAGACACCTCAGCCAGCGGAGTATAGGAAGGATAAGAAGGTCCTACTGGAAAGGCGCGAACGAATCGGTCTTTTTCATACACCTCATGAATGAATTCACCATTCAATCTGAGTAATGCGCTGCTGCCGAAATCCCGAATCCTGAATCCCTCCTTTTTCATGGTACAATGAAACAGCACTTGATCCAGTCGCCGCTCATCCAGTGCGAAATCCATCCTGAAAGCAAGCGATCCGTCGGCCCGCAAACTTCTCACATCACCGAACATCCCGGAGGGCAGGGAGGAAAAGAAATCGTCAGCAGGCATTCGCTCGATTTCCAACATCGCTTTGTATGACTTCGAATCGGTACGTTCCATTCTTAAAAACGGGTGCATGATCATACGGTCCAACCTGGCAACCGAACTGCTGTCAAGTTCGACGTACTGTTTACCCAGCACGATTGAATAGTCAAAGGATGTGCTTTTGATCAGGATCGAATCGGAGGCGATGCGAGGATGATGCACCATCAATCCGGAGAATGCCATTGCTCCTTTGATTTTCAGCTGACCATTGGAAAAGTCGGATTCGGATAACGAAACCTTCAACGTATCGTATCCGACAGTTCCACCCAACAGTCTGCCGATAAGCGGGAGTCTTCCATCACCCTGTGTAGGATGTACCTGTATGGAGAAAGACCGTTTATGTTGATTGAATGAACCTTCGATGTGCCACTTGCGTCCGGCAAGCGGCTCATCAAAAATCCCGATTACGGAATCCTTGTCGGAGCGAAAATCCAGTATCCGGACATTCGCTTTGAAGGTATCCGTCGATAATTTCAAAGAGAAGGTACGTATATCCGCCTCTTGTGGTGCAAGTGAGAACGCCTGACTGACTACTTTTTCGGCCAAGCGGGCATAATCCCGATCTGCAGATGGAGTTGTGCGCTTCTCGGATATGTTCTTCCGGTGAAGGAAGGAAGTATTATTCCCAAAAGAAGATGCATTCAGGTTCAACGAGCCATTGTGAATGAAGAGGTAACCGATGCCAGGACGGACATTGAAAATGGATAGCCAGTCAGGACGCAGGGAGAGGGTATCGATACGCAACAAGGTGTCACCTTCCGTAGGCAGGAGTTTGAGTCCTTTGATCCATACCGTGGAGAATCCGGAGAAGCCGCAATCTTCGGTTGTCAATGCAAGCCCGAAATCCTTGTTCAGCCGATCATCAACGGCTTTGATGACCCTGCCGAGCACAATACCGCGAAGGGCCAACAGCAGCAACATCGCCGCGATCAGGGAAAGGCCGATGATACGGATACGCTTTTTTCGTGCGGACATCATGGTGCTGCGAAGGTCCGAAACATCAGGCCCAACACCAAGGTGTTTCATACACAATCGGGGGTTAATAATTCAAAACGTCAAGGATGGCCATTACTACTCAAACCTATACCTTTCACGGAAGTTGATTATGCATTTTTCATATAAGCCCCACTTGATTGCCGCCTTTCTCCTTGTGACGATTGGTCACTCGGCATTGGGACAGGACGCTTCTGAAAGAA
>JBJTRB010000080.1:0-6608 GCA_046075925.1 Bacteroidota bacterium
GAACTCGGAATCATCGAGCTCGAGGATCGTTCGAAGTTGGATGACGGAGAATTCACCATCGAACAGCGTGAGTACGAGGTCGAGGCTCCGTGCGTCAAGGTCAACAGCAGTGTCTTGTCCTACCAGCAGACGTTGCTGATCGGTCAGGGGTCTTTACAAGTGAATCTTTCCGGCCAGTCCTCCGACCGGAAGGAGCTGGAGCCCGATTCCCTTGGACCATTCGAACGGGTGGCGATGGAGATGTCCACCTTCACCGCAGACGCTCGTTACGTCACCGATCCATCCAAGAAACGTGGTTGGACCATCGGTCTGCAAGGGATGGGGCAGAACAACACCAACTCCGGCAGGGATACCGTCGTAGCTGATTCCAAAACCGCCGATGTCGGTGCGTATGCGTTGGGTCGGTTCACTTTTTCCAAGATCGATGTGTTGTTTGGAGGAAGATTCGATCAACGCACCATTACGCTGTCGGACAACCTGTATTTCAGGTCGCCTAGCTTTTCCGCAGGATTACGTTGGTATGCTACGTCGGACATTACGGTTCGGCTGAATGCAGCCAGCGGATTTTCCGCACCGAATGTCTATCAACTTACAGCCTATGGTAAGAAGGAGGGTGGCTACCGGTATGAAACAGGCGATTTGAACCTGAAGGTGTCACAAAACAATCAAGCTGATTTTTCATTCGCTTTTGAAAAGCCCTCGTTCCGTCTATCGGTATCCGCCTATACCAACATGATCAACGACAAGGTTTATTTGGCGCCAACCGGGAATACCACGGATTCTTTGCCGGTTTATCAATTCCGCCAATCGGATGCGTCCATCAACGGATTCGAAGCAGGATTGGATGTACATCCTGCTGATGTCAGCTGGGTCGATCTTGCTATCAGTTACGCTTCGATCCGTGGAAAATTAACTGGTGGGAAGGGGTATCTGCCCGCACAGCCTGCCGATAAGCTGGTCGCAGCGATCACCTTCTCCAAAGACCGGATGCAAGATCTTTACAGGCCCTATATCCGATTCGCAGTAAGTAGTTACGCAGCCATGAACAGGGTGGCGGAATTCGAGGCCACTACGGATAGCTATATGCTGTTCGATGTACACCTTGGCGGAGCTATCAAGATAGGGCAGCATTTCATGGACGTTGCTGTTTCAGGAACCAACTTGCTGAATACCGGTTACTACAATCATCTGTCCCTGATTCCTCGCGACCTTCAGATCCTTGAGATGGGCAGGAACATCTCGCTGCGGCTTTCGATTCCTTTCGGTATCGTTAATCCGGATCGGCCCAAGTCGGCCCCGTCCGGTTCATAAAATGCGTTAAAGGCTTTGCCGGATGCAAGAAGCTGGTGCCATTACCCGTTATCTTTGGAATAACAATCATTTCCTATGAGTTTGAAATCGCTCCTTCGGCCGATGATCGGCTGTTATCTGTTGTCTACACTGCCATTCACCACTTTCGCTCAGAATTATCCTTCCAAGCTCGACTATGCGCTGGAGATTTTGAAAATGGCTTACGTGGATACAGTGAATGAGAAACAACTTACGGACGAGGCCTTGAAGGCCATGATCAAGCAGCTGGATCCGCACTCCGTTTACGTTCCACCAGAGGAAATGCGTGAAGTGAATGAGCCTCTCGTCGGTAAGTTCGAAGGCGTAGGCGTACAGTTCAACATCCATGAAGACACTATTATGGTCACCATGCCCATTCCCGGAGGGCCTTCTGAAAAGTTGGGCATACGCGCAGGCGACCGTATTGTCAAAATCGATGGAGAAACGGTTGCAGGTGTCAAGATCACCAATAACGATGTCTTCAAGCGTCTGCGCGGTCCCAAAGGCACCAAGGTCAATGTCTCCATTCTGCGCCGGAATGTTCCGGATCTGATCGAGTACACGATCATTCGAGATCAGATTCCGTTGTTCAGTATGGATGCTGCCTATATGGTCGCTCCAGGAATCGGCTACATCAAGATTTCACGATTCGCTGATTCCACGCCCGAAGAGTTCAGAGCTGGATTAGCCAAGCTGAAAAAAATGGGCGCTACTTCTCTCATTCTGGATTTACAAGGCAATGGAGGCGGATACTTGAATAGGGCAGTGGAGCTGGCGGATGAATTCCTTTCGCCCGACAAGAAGATCGTTTATACCCGTGGCCGCACCATGCAATCGGAGGATTTCAACTCGACATCCGTGGGCGATTGGGAGAAGGGAAAAATAGCCGTGTTGATCGATGAGTCTTCCGCTTCTGCGAGTGAAATCGTTTCAGGTGCTATCCAAGACTGGGATCGTGGACTGATTGTCGGAAGACGCTCCTTCGGTAAGGGATTGGTGCAGCGCCCCTTCCAACTGCAAGATGGTTCCATGATGCGCATCACGGTTGCTCATTACTACACACCTTCCGGACGTTGCATCCAAAAGCCCTATCAGTTGGGTGAGGAGGACGAGTATGAGCTCGACATTTCCAACCGATACAAACACGGCGAACTGTTTTATGCAGACAGTATCCGTTTCGAGGATTCCACGAAGTACTATACCGGTCATAAGCGGATAGTAAGAGGCGGAGGAGGAATCATGCCCGACCTTTTTGTCCCATTGGATACTTCTCGCAACAGTATGTTCTACAGCGACCTTTTGAGAAAAGGAGTCTTCAACGACTTCTCCCTCACGTATGTCGATAATAATCGTACTGGATTGAAGCAACGTTATCCCGATGTGTTCGCTTTCAACGAAGCGTTAAGCGTCGATTCGATCCTCTTTGAGCAGTTCCTTGCGGCTGCAGAAAAGGCTGGTGTGAAAAAGGATTCGGCCGGTCTTGCCACATCGGGTGATCTTGTGCGCCTTCAGCTGAAGGCGCTCATCGCAAGGAATTTGTTCGACGTGGAAGCGTATTTCGTTGTCATCAATGAACTGAACCAGCCGCTTCAGCGTGCTATGGTAGCCATAAAGGATAACACCTTCGAAAAAATGAAGTTGGGGGTCGACCGTTGATTGCTTTTCCTGCCATGACACGTTTTGCTCTTCGTTTCCTGTTCGGATTATCCTGTCTCTTTCTTCCTGCAGGTGCCTGGGCGGGAACGAATGGGGTGATCAGCATCGCATCCTGGAACCTGCTGAACTGGCCCAGTGCAGGTAGCGGTAGTGCGGCAACGGATTCTGCTACTCGATGTCCCTATTACCGGACCGTTATCAGCTCATTGAAACCTTCCATATTGGTGACGGAGGAGAACCAGTCCACTTCCAGCGTGCCTTGGTTCCTTTCTGCTGTCATGAATGCTAACGGAGCATACTACCGGCAAGGGGTCTACATTCAGGGCCCCGATTCCAACAATGGCATCTTCTATCTTGATTCATTGTTCAAATTCGTTTCCAATCGACCGATCGAAACCACGCTCCGGGATATCAGTGAATTCACCATGATATACAAGCCCACGGGTGATACGTTCAGGATCTATGCTGTACACCTGAAGGCAAGTACCGGGAGCGCAAACGAGGCGCAGAGAGCCCAGGAGGTTGATTCCTTAAGAAAGGTGACCAACGCGTTGCCTGCGGGAAGTGACTTCATTGTTTGTGGCGACTTCAATGTCTACGGTGATTATGAGGCCTGCTACCAGGGTTTGATCAGAAACGACTCCTGGAATGACGGTGAGTTCGTTGACCCCTTTCAGCTCTCGGGCATTTGGAACAATGCAGCCTATCGTTTTTACCATACGCAATCCACCCGCACGACCCAGTTCGGAGGCGGTTCATATGGCGGATTGGATGATCGTTTCGATATGATTCTTTGCTCGAATGGAGTCATGCAGTCTGGCGGCATGTATTATGTGCCCGGATCTTGTCACGCCTTCGGAAATGACGGGTCCCATTATCAATTGGCCATCAACTCGGGGACGAATAACGCTGTGGGTTCAGCCGTTGCCGACGCGCTCCATTTCTCATCCGATCACCTTCCTGTGGTGGCTGAGTTCGAATTCGGCACCAATTCTTCCGTTGGTGAATTAGCCGGTGTGACTGGATTGGTAGTTTATCCCAACCCTGCAAAAAAGCACATCGTGATTTCCTTTGCAGCTCCGGAGCCCGGCGTTTTTCAGATCCAGTTACTCGATTCGAGAGGCGGATTGGTTTATGACTTTCCTGCGGTCCGATACGGTAGTGGTGATTTTTCACGCATGTTGATGTTGCCGGAGGAGTTGAAGGCGGGAAATTATGTGCTTTCCATGCAATCAGGTAAATCACTGATCAGCAGGCAGTTGATAATATCCAATTGAACTCGCTGTTTGCAAAAATGGCTGCTGTCTTACACTTCAGAAACTTAAAGATCGGGGTGTGGTAAAACACAGGTGCGAGAAAATGGCATGGCCCGTCGTACCGAAATACCGAAGCCCAAAGTAGGGGCGTTATTGATTTCAGAGCCGTTCAATCCGGAGCCGAATTTCAAACGCTCGGTTGTCCTTGTGAGTCAGCACGACCGCAAGGGCACGATCGGCTTCATCTTGAATAAGCCTACACCACTCAGGGTCGGGGACGCGCTGGAAGACTTCCCGGATTTCAATGCTATCGTTTATTGGGGCGGACCATTACGGCTCGACTCCATCTATTACGTCCATCGATTACCCAAATTGGCAGGCAGTAAGAAAATCGGTAACGGCATTTTCTGGGGTGGAGATTTCCGACAACTCAAGGTGATGATCGAATCAGGGGAAGTCGGGGAGGAGGATATCAAGTTCATTGCCGGTTTCGCCGCATGGATTCCTGAACAGCTACAAGAAGAAATCGAGCTGGAGAATTGGTGGGTCACCGATGCAGATGTGCATAGCACGTTGGTCGAAGAACCGACCGTTGTGTGGGGGAAAGTGCTCCGGAAAATGGGGCACGTGTATGGAATACTGAATGATTTTCCGGAGGATCCGGGAATCAACTGATAGGCTGAGGCCTATTCAATCATTATCTCAAAGTTATTGTCCTGGATTGATTGCCGACGGTTACGGTCGCCTGGTCATCGCAATTGCCATTTCCGAAGTCGACTGTCCGCGCTAACTGGTTGGCGGGGTTGATCACCATGGTTCCTGAAGTCAACCAGTGGCAGGAGTTATCCCTGATCACGTTTGAGATGCTCATGGTGAAGGTGTTTCCATTGCTGTTGCTGCCATTGGCCGTTCCATTGATCTTGTAAACGTCGTTCAGCCATACCAGATCACCGAATCCGCTGATCATTTCCCGTGTCCGGGTACTATTCCAGCTCATCCAATAACCATCGGTGCGCGTGATGCGCATGTTCACCGCATTGATGTTCCATACCATGTTCGAGTCGTTATTAAACCCTGCGTTGGTAACAGTTCTGTTTCCCTCGATATGGCGGGTATCCACGTAAAAACTGTCGAATGTGACAGTGTGCGTAGAGCCAGGGGTGAAATAATCACCCGTATAGCTGATGTTGATGATGCCGGCACGGACCCTTCCATCGGCTCCAGCGCAACCAGTTCCGAAGTCGATGGTGATATGTTGATTTGCTGTGTCGTGGGTGACGATGGCACAGCCTCCTCCATTCAGATAGCCGCTTCCACTGCCGGTTCGTTGGCTGATCGAGCCATCGCCCTGCCGAACCTGTCCGACCATGTTGTCGACATCGTTGGTCATGCTTTCGAATTGACCGACCTCATATCCCAGGGTCGTATCGATGTCTTCGCGGTCTTTGCGGCAGGATACAGTTGCTACGGAAAGGACAGCGATAAAGAATAGGAGGTGATTCAAGGGCTTTTTCATGGGGCCGTGATTTTTAAATTGCGGGGTTAAGACCTGTTCCGGTAAATAAGGTTTAATGCTGTGATCAGAGTCCGTATAAAAGTTCCAGGTTTTTACGGTCCCAGTCATCTTCCTTCTCCGTCTCGAGCACTTTGGGAATTTCAGGGAATTCTTTTAAAAACAACTTGAATGCATCCATTCCTAACTGACCATGACCGATGTGGTCGTGCCGGTCGATCCGACTTCCAAGAAGTCCTTTAGAGTCGTTCAGGTGAATGGCTCGCAGGTGCTTTAGGCCGACTATCTGGTCGAACTCTTTCATGGTAGATCGGAAATCGGCTGCGGTGCGAAGGTCATATCCTGCTGCGAAGGCATGGCAGGTGTCGAAGCAAACGCCGATCCTGTTTGACCCGACTCCTTTGAGTATGGCACCGAGATGTTCAAAGCGATGACCGATGCTGGTTCCTTGTCCAGCCGTGTTTTCAATTAGGACCCCGCTCTTGCAATCGCTTGTCTGGTGGAGAACTTCTTTCAGGCTGGCCACTACATGAGCGATGGCTTGTTCTTCGCTCTGACCTTTTGCTGCACCGGGATGCAACACGCAGAATGGCAAGCCGAGATCGTTGCATCTCTTCACTTCGCCTATCAATGCCTGGATGGATTTATCGCGAAGGGTTTCATCTTCACTCGCCAGATTCAACAGGTAGGAGCAGTGGGAGAAGACGGTCTTGACGGAGGAGTTTTTCCACGCGTGTTTGAATGAGTCGATGGTTTCTGCGTCGAAGCTCTTATTGATCCACTGCCGTTGATTCTGGGTGAAAATCTGGAAAGTGTCGATGCCCAAGGCAGCAGCCTCTTCAAAGGATTTGTGC
>JBJTRB010000081.1:0-2723 GCA_046075925.1 Bacteroidota bacterium
GGAGCGAAATACATCGTACTCACCTCGAAGCACCACGATGGATATTGTCTATGGCCCAGCAATACCGCCGACAGCACCTGGGGTTTCCCATGGAATTCGCAGAAGGTGGGTCCGCACCGCGACCTGATCGGCGATTTGTTCAAAGCGGTCAGGAAAACATCCGTGCATCCCGGACTTTATTTCTCGCTTTACGAATGGTTCAATCCGCTGTATCTGAGCGACAAGAAAAAGTACGCCGAGACGCATGCATGGCCGCAGATGATGGATCTGGTGAATCGATATAACCCGGAGGTGTTCTGGACCGACGGCGACTGGGAAGCAAGCGATACACTGTGGAGAAGCCGTGAATTCCTGGCGTGGCTGTACAATGAAAGTCCGGTGAAAGATCGGGTTGTGACGATGGACCGTTGGGGCATCGGGGTACGTTTCAACCATGGCATGGTGTATACGCCCGAGTACGAACCTGACAAGGATTTCGGAGGGCATTACTTCGAGGAGAGTCGAGGCATGGCGTATAGCTATGGCTATAACCGAGAAGAAGATGCGTGGGACTACACGTCGACCAAAGCATTGGTGTTGTCGTTGGTCGACAAAGTGAGCAGGGGTGGGAATTTACTACTCGATATCGGTCCCGATGCACACGGAAAAATCCCGCCGATCATGCAAGAGCGCTTGTTGGAGATGGGAGATTGGCTGAAAGTGAACGGCGAAGCCATCTATGGTACGAAGGCTTGGACAACGAAATACCAATGGAGCGAAGGTCGGCGTGATTATGTTCCACCAAAAGAAAATCAGAACATGGAGTGGCGCACCACAGGAGATGCCATCCTGAAAGTGACCGTGGATCCGGATCCCGAGTTCGCAGTGAAACAAGTGTTCTTCACCTGCCGGCCCTCAGAAGGAAACGTCTATGCGATACTTCCCTGCTATCCTGCTGATGGAAAAATCACCTTGAAAGGAATCACCTTTTCTGAAAAGACTTCTATGGAATTGCTATCCGGCAAAGAGAAGGTCCGTTGGAAGAGTTCCGGAGGAAATACGGAAATCCAACTACCTGCTTTTTCGCCGCGACTTGCCGAGAACGGCTATGCTTGGGTCGTCAAGATCAGCACGCCCAAGAACTGAAGTTGTCATTTACCGCTTTCAATGCGGATATCCGGGGCGATCACGTAACTGACTGCTCGACGGTCGTCTTCTTGTCTACTGCGCTGCACTGCCTCTCCGCGGTAACCAGCATCATTGAAACACTTGTTGATATGCCGGATCACCTCGCTGCGCGTCTTCTTCTGGCTATCCACCGTACGCTGATCTATTCCCAGGATCTCATTCATCTGCTGCGTGGACAACGGCTGCAAGGCTTGTTGCTTTTCCACGAGCAGTTCCATCAGGCGCATTTCTGACGGAGTAAGTTCGAGTATGGGTCGACCACCGATGTACCAGCTTCCCTCTGACCGCTCCAACAGGAAGGCGGTAGCGACAGGCTCTTGTCCATCGACCACCTCCAACACCGGAGGATCGATGAATTCGGAGATATGACGGCGGTTCCGTTTTTTTCGACTCCACCAGAGCAGTACACCCGCTATACCGATGCCTCCGAAAAAATAGAGATACTTGCTTTCCCCGTCAGCAGCTTCCGGCTCCAAGAGCGGAAGTGCGGGACCACCGGTTTCGAGTATCTTTTGCCACGATAAACTATCCAGCAGCTCATACGTAGCCGGATCCATGGAATAAATGCCGTACGCAGTGCTGAATGACATCTTGTTCCGGATGTAATTGGTCTGGTCAAACGCCCACAGCTTCACCACAATATCTTCCGAAATACTACGGAAGGTTTTTGCTTTGAAATCCACGTAGACCGCTTCATGTCCACGACCAAGACGAATCAGCAATCCATCTTCGGAAGGCCATGACCGGCCGAGTAACTGGAATGGCTCTTGAAAAGCAGTGGAGAATCTTCCTAAGACGGTCCACTCACCCGTACGCAGTTTGAGTTTATAGAGAGAGTCCGTTGTAAATTCCTGGTTCTTTAATGCCGCGTTGGAGTAATCGATTCCCAATTGATACAGAGAGGAATCCGATTGGTCGTAAAAACAGTTGTAGGGATTTTGGGCGTGGATTTCTCGCGATAAAAGTCGGGTCTCCCACTCACGTGCAGCCCAGGAATAGGCGATCAACATGCCGTTTGATTTCCACAGACCATAGCCCCCGTATTTCATCGGGCCTGGAAGTATCGAGCAGTTGAAATTATATCCGAATACATCCGTGCTGTCTTGCCTGACCCAATTGCGGGCGGAATCGAGTGTCCATACCTGACCCGAACCATGACCGATCAACAGCCATCCATGCAGCTGGTCAAACACGGTGTGGTAAATGCTGCACGTCTTGCCGATGGCTGCAGAGTCAGGCACGCCTTGATAGAGCAAAGGAGTCAGCGGACGGATACGTTGAATGAAATCATCCGAGGCGTTGAAGGTCGCCGCGGAATTGGCGTTGGTACTTAAGGAAGCTAGAAAGAAGTTGGACAGTCCTGAAATGGCGATGATCAGATGATAGAAGGCCGATCTACGTGTAATAATCATGAAAACGTTGCGTCAGTTTGGTGGCCTTGGGGCCGGAAAGGATGAAATGCCTGTATTGAACAGGATTGAATCTAAAGATACATAAAGCCCTTGAAAGAGAAGCTCAGTACCACTTCGGCTCCTTTTATCACTTGATTTTGAAAG
>JBJTRB010000082.1:0-5385 GCA_046075925.1 Bacteroidota bacterium
CTTTTACGCCGACCGTCGTAAGCAAGTGTTTGCCATCAATTCAAGGGCGAATCCAGACGGACAGATTTTCCACCAGGATATCATTTACCGTCACTTGAACTCTGATATCATGGCCAATGCGCATGGACGCTTGTCTGATGACATTGAAGGTTCCGTGCTTGTCGGACACAACTTCTTCCGATATGTACGCTACAACAATTACACACAAGGCGACATCCTCAATATCCCTGACTTTTACAACATTTCCAATGCTTCTGCGGTCATTACCCGTCAGAGCGACGCTAAGTATCGTACAGAAGCAACCTATGCCCAAGGCCGTTTGTCTTTCATGGACCAGTTCTTCCTTGAAGTGACCGGTCGTCTTGAATCCTCTTCCACCCTTCCTGGAACTCCTGAAGTCGACGGCAACAAGCCATTCCTTTATCCTAAGGGAAAGAACACTTTCTTCTATCCTTCCATCAATACCGGCTGGGTATTCAGCGAGAGTTTCGACATGCAGGGTGATTTCTTCTCCTTCGGCAAACTCCGTTACTCCTACTCCAAGGTCGGTAAAGACGCTTCGCTGTATGCACTTAACAACTACTACGGCTCTGCCGTGTTCGGCGACGGTTGGACCTCTGGAATCAACTTCCCTCTCAACGGACAAGCAGGCTACACCATCGATGATGTACTTGGCAACCCTAATCTGAGGCCGGAGCAAACGACCTCTTTCGAAACCGGTCTTGATCTTAAATTCCTGGACAACCGCTTGGGATTGGATGTCACCTATTACAAATCGGTATCCGACGATCAAATCCTTGCTGTTCCTGTCGCTGGCTCAACTGGCTACCAAGCCCAGGTCAAGAATGCCGGAAGCATGGAGAACAAAGGATGGGAGATTATGCTTTATGCGACTCCTGTCAAGACGAAAGATCTTCGTTGGGATGTATCCATCAACTATTCACGTAACCGTAACAAAGTGTTGAAACTTGCTGACGGCATCAATGAATTGTTCCTGGGCGGATTTGAAGGTTCAGCGGTTTACGCTGTCACCGGCAAACCTTACGGTCAGATCTATGGTGGACGCTTTGTGCGTGATGACAACGGCAATCTGGTCATCGTTGACGGTTTGCCTATTCAAGACGACCAAGTCGGTGTAATCGGCGATCCGAATCCGGATTGGCTGGCAGGTGTCACCAACACAGTTACCTTCAAAGATTTCACATTGAGTGCGTTGTTGGACATCCGTCATGGTGGAGACATTTGGAACGGAACCCGTGGTGCTATCACCTTCTTCGGAACAGCTGAGGGCACAGAAGGTCGCGGCAATGAAGTGGTGTTCGGCGGTGTAGAAGGTTACTACGATGCCAACGACCAGTTGGTCATCACCAGCAACCCCAACACTACTTCAGCAACACTTGATCAGAGTTACTATCAGGGCATCGGTTCCGGCTTCACCGGTCCGGCTGAACCCTTCGTTGAAGATGGTTCCTTCGTACGCTTACGTGAATTGAGTCTGACGTATTCCATTCGCAAAGAGTGGCTGAAAAACAGTCCGTTCGGTAGCGTCGACATCTCCTTCATCGGTCGTAACTTGTGGTTGCAAACCGCCTACCAGGGAATCGATCCGGAAACCAGTCTCACTGGTGCATCCAATAGCTTGGGAATGGATTACTTCAACAATCCTGGCACCAAGAGCTACGGTTTCAGTCTGCGCGTAACTCTCTGATCCCTTCAACAGCTAAAAACAAAAAAACATGAAAAGATATAATCTCCTTCTTCTCGGAACGCTGTTGATGGTTTCTACGGCGTTCATGACTTCCTGTACCAAGGACTTCGGGGATACCAACATCAATCCTAATCAGCCTACTGATGTTCCGGTAAACCTGCTGTTACCTTCAGCACAGGCATCACTTGCTTACACCCTTCATGGTGACATCGCGCGTTACAACGCGGTGTTCACGCAAAACGTGACCGGTGCTGACCGCCAATTCGCGGCCTACAACCTCTATATCTTCAATGAAGAAGATTTCAGCAACGCATGGAACAACATGTACGCTGGCAACATGGCCGACCTCAACAGGATCATCGACAAGGCCATATTCGAGGAAACCCAAAGCAGTGGCGCAAGCACATACAATGCCTACCGAGGAATTGCCCGTATCATGATGGCTTACTCCTTATCGACGGTTTCTGATATGTATGGCGATGTTCCCTATACACAAGCTTTTCAGGGTAACTCGAATACCAAGCCGACATTCGATTCTCAGGAGGACATCTATACTCAGATCCTCCCAGGCTTGCTCTCCCAAGGTATCGCGGATCTTAGCAATACTGGCAGTGATCTGTTGACTCCTGGTACTGATGATCTCGTATATGGAGGTGATCTGGCAAAGTGGGCTCAACTGGCAAATGGATTGAGTGCTCGTTTGGCAATCCACTTGTCCAAATTCAATAATGGTACCGATGCCGCTCAGGCAGCTCTTGCTGCAATCAATGCAGGCGCCCTTTCTGGCGGCTCCGATGATGCCGAGTTCATGTTTGGAACCGCATACCAAAGCCCATGGTTCCAGTATATCGATCAGCGTGCCGATATTTCTTACTCTACGCTGGACTACTACTACGGTATCGGTTGTTTCCACACCGACTACCTACAGTCCTCCAACGATCCGCGCTTCGAGAAAATGATCGATGTTAACGGTGATTATTATGCACCTGGCTTCCCATCCGCCTTTTACATGTCAGATGATGCCAAGGTCCCGTTCTTCACTTTCCACGAACAGAAGTTCATCGAAGCTGAAGCTAATCTGATTCTGGGCAATGATGCTGCTGCTGAAACCGCTTTGAATGAAGCTGTCGATGCGAGCATGGAAAAACTTGGAGTCGATGCTTCACTTGCAGCCTCTTACAAGTCGGCGAATGTCGTTTGGGGTGGAACCTATCAGGATAAATTGAACCTGATCATGACCCAGAAGTACGTTTCTAACTACTTGCAGCCTGAATCCTATAACGACTGGCGTCGTACCGGCTTACCTGATCTGCAGCCTAACGCAGGTGCGGCGACCGGAATCCCACGTCGTTATATCTATCCGACGAGTGAGCGTCAGAACAACCCGAACTGCCCTCAAAACAGTTCGTTGTTCTCACCTCGCCTCTGGTGGGATCAGTGATAGTTCAGCCATTACAAAAAAGCCGCTCCAAAAGAGCGGCTTTTTTCATGCCTTGTTCTCCAACATCGGAACAAAGCTGGCGTCTTTCAGTTCCTCGCTGGTGAAATCATCCTCGCCTCGGCGGATGATCCGTGTCATCAGTTGCCTCTTGCCTTCTCCAACGGGGATTACCAGCATACCACCCATTTTCAGTTGTCGTAATAAATCGACCGGAACAAAGGGGGCTCCGCAGGTCACCAGGATACGGTCGAACGGTGCATAGCCCGGCAGACCTTTGTAACCATCACCATAAAAGAATTTGGCGTTGAAACCCATGCCTGGAAGGAAGCGGCTGGTGCGCTCAAACAATTCCTGCTGGCGTTCGATGGTATACACCTTGGCTCCCATTTTCAAGAGCACACAGGTCTGGTAGCCGCTACCGGTTCCGATTTCCAGCACCTTGTCTCCTCGCTTTAGATCCAGCAAGGAGGTCTGATACGCTACTGTCGACGGATGCGAGATGGTCTGCTGTGCCCCGATCTGAAAGGCGATATCCGAATAAGCTTGTTCAAGAAAAGCCGGATCGAAGAAAAAATGGCGGGGTACTTCGTACATGGCCTCCAGCACATCAGCCCTGTATTCTTCTTTTTCGCGTAGCGCCAGAATCATTTTCCGGCGCATTCCCTGGTGTTTGAAGGTGTCTTCCTGTCGGAGGGTTGTCATAGGTCAACAAAGAAACCGATCCTTTCGAAGCGGGCAGGTCGTTTGGGGCTTACGAAATCAACAAAATCACGTTAGTAGCGGGTTCGACCTGCTTTCAAGGGCCCCCGGAAATGGCTACCTTCGCGCACTCCGAACACCCCTACTTTCATGGTCAACATCGGCGTTATCGGTGCCGGACATCTCGGTAAGATCCATATAAAGCTACTCAAGCAGAGCCCCAAATTCCGGCTTATCGGCTTTTACGATGCCGACCCGGTCAACGCGGCAAAAGTCGCGGAGGACTTGGGCGTGCTTCCGTTTGACCGTCCTGAAGACCTGATCGATGCGTGTGATGCCATCGATATCGTCACGCCGACCTTGTCCCATTTCGACTATGCTAAAAAGGCCGTCAGGGCCTCCTCGCATATCTTCATCGAGAAGCCGGTGACCACCACGGTAGCGGAAGCGCGTAAATTGGTCTCTCTTGTGAATGAGGCGCGCATCAAGGCGCAAGTCGGTCACGTGGAGCGCTTCAACCCCGCTTTTCGTGCCGCACTCCCCTATTTCGGTCAGCCGCTTTTCATCGAGACGCACCGCCTTGCTGAATTCAATCCCCGTGGCACCGACGTATCGGTCGTACACGACCTGATGATCCACGATATCGATATCGTGTTGAGCGTGGTCCGTTCGGATGTCCGTAAGATCAGCGCCAGTGGTGTTGCGGTTGTCAGTGATACGCCGGATATCGCCAATGCCCGCATCGAGTTCGCTAACGGCTGCGTAGCCAATCTTACTGCCAGCAGGATTTCCCTGAAGAACATGCGCAAGACCCGCTTCTTCCAGCGCGACGCTTACATCTCCGTGGACTTCTTCAAAAAGAAAACAGAAGTGGTCCGCCTGAAGAATCTGGAAGGTGATCCAGGTCCATTGGATGTAGCTATCGACTTGGGCAACGACAAAGGGAAAAAGCTGATTTACTTCGATCAGCCTTCCGTGGAGGAAACCAATGCTATCGGCATGGAGCTCGATCTGTTCGCTGATTCCATCCTGAACGATCAGCCGGTTGCTGTTTCTGTCGAAGAAGGTTTAGCTGCATTGCATGTAGCTCATCAAGTCAATGAGAAAATCCAGGCATCCCTGAATATTCTGGCATGAGAAAAGTGTTTGCAAAAACCTCTTTCTTTTTTCTGACCCTGCTGTTGCTGGCAATGACCGGTTGTGAATCAATCAATCCGAGTGAACAGATTCCAGCTTATGTCTCGATCGATTCTATCCGTTTCGAACATGGTCCAGGACGTACCTACCAGGACGAGGGAAGTGTCAAATGCACCTTCACCGACTCCTGGATCTACGTGGACAACGAGTACATCGGCACATTCGAAAATCCACGCTCGGTTCCTGTACTTTTCGAAGGCACACACAAGGTGAGTGTCCGGGCAGGAATCCTGGAAAACGGCGTTGCTGCAACCCGTTCCAGCTATATGAAGTTGGCCAGTTATGATACCACCATCGACCTGCGACCCAATGGGACTTTTCAGATTTTACCTCGCGTCAG
>JBJTRB010000083.1:0-2945 GCA_046075925.1 Bacteroidota bacterium
CCTTCACTTCGGTGAGCGACCTCCGTACATCCTTGGTTACATCGATGAGTGGCTCCAGGCGGATGTCGCCCGACTGCTCCTTGTTCAATTGATCCAGTCGGCGATAAAATTCATCAGCGATATCGATGTAGTTCGCTCCCGGCTGAGGCACGACTGCGATAGAAACGCCTGGCATGCCGTTCAAACGCCAGCTCAATTCGTAATTCTCCGGACCCAGTTCGACTTTGGCCACATCGCCCAGGCGCACAATCCCCAGAGAAGATTCTTTGAGAATGATGTCGCGGAATTGTTGCTCCGTCGACAAGCGCCCCGTGGCCCGAATGGTCATCTCCGTCTTATCGCCATGCACTTTACCTGTAGGCACTTCGACATTTTCGGCATTCAATACGCGGTTGATATCATTGAACGCTACACCGTGCGCCGACATCCTGTCGGGATCGATCCACAAACGCATCGCAGGCCGACGGATGCCGTAAATGTTGACGGCGCTGACCTGAGGAATCGTCTGGAAACGGTTTTGCAAAACGTTCTCTGCATAATCACTCAACTCGAGTAAGCCTTTCGTCGGACTTTGAAGCGACATCAACAAAATGAAATCGCTGCTCGCATCCTGTTTTGTCACAACCGGCAACGCATCGAGATCCTGTGGCAAGCTCTTCACCGCCTGGCTGACCTTGTCGCGCACGTCGTTGGCTGCAGCCTCCAAATCGGAGCCCAGGTTGAATTCGACCGTAACGGTACTATTGCCCGTCGAACTGGTGGACGTCATAGTACGGATACCAGGAATGCCGTTGATGGCTTTTTCCAGCGGTTCCGTGATCTGGCTCTCAACGACATCGGCGTTGGCACCTGCGTAAGTGGTGGTGACCGTTACGAGTGGTGGATCGACTGCAGGAAACTCCCGCACACCGAGATACAAATAGCCGATTACCCCGAACAGGATGATCAACAAGTTCATCACCGTAGCAAGGATCGGCCTGCGAAGCGATAGCTCGGAGATATTCATTGTATCAGTCGACTCCTTTTCCGGAAGAAGGCAATTCGGGTTGAATCACGGAGCGCACCTTGACAGGAGATTTAGGTCGCACAAAGAGCACACCGGTTGCGATCACGGTATCTCCCTCGCTTATTCCTTCGACAAGTTGCACATACCCACGCGTACGGGCACCTGTGCGGACATTGGCAAAAAGTCCTTTACCCTCCTTCACCACCAGGACCTTGTCGGATACGGCATCGGGGATGATGCACTGAGAAGGAACTGCGATGCAATTGGTAGAGCGAGGCACCAGCACTTTGACAAATGCACCCGGCATCGTCTTTCCGCTGGTCAGCTTAGCCCTACAGCGGAGGTTGCGCGTTTCGGGATTCACTTGCGGATCGATGGCCGAAAGTGTGGCTGTAGCACTATCCTTGTTTCCACCCGATTGTAAAATGCGTAATGTCATTCCGGTGCGCAACACATCGCGGTACTGCTCCGGAATCGTAAAGTCGATTTTTAACGTGCCCTTTTCTTGCAAGGTGCCCAGCATGGTCTGGGGTGTCACATACGCTCCCGGACTCACCGTGCGTATGCCAAGCGTACCATCGAAACGAGCGCGGACTTCGGTCTTTTCGATCTGAGCTTTTGTCATTTCGATCGACGCTTCCAGCACGGCGACTTTATTGACAGCATCGTCGTAATCGGACTGGTTCACTCCGTTCACAGCGACCAATTGCTCGAGGCGGGTCTTTTGTTTACGAGCCAAGTCCAGTTGAACCGTTTGCTGACGCAATTGTGCCTGAAGTTCCGCATCATTCACCTTCGCCAAAAGGGTGCCGGATCGGACGGTTGCGCCATCGTTAGGATAGATGGACACGAGTCGTCCAGCGGTTTCTACATGCAACTCGACCGACTCAGAAGCGACGACGCTACCATTGCACTCTACGACATCCGAAAGCAGTATGGGAGCGGCAACGATAACATCCACAGCGGTGGGCGGTGACGGAGGAGGCGCCGTCTGCTTTTGATCGGAAGTACAGGATAGGACTCCTGCGATGATGATGGGTAAGATTTTAAAGATGCGCATCTGAATATAGCAAATATACATCGTGAAGTGTACAAGTAACGTTATCGAAGTATTTCTCTATGAACAGTCAAATGATCGATTCAATTTCTGACTTCGTTCAAGGGCTTTTAGGGAGTCGGCGATTATAAACGGTTTAAAAGTAAAATATCCTTTGTCCTTCTGTTGCAGACTAAATAAATACTCGAATGAAGTGGTATTACGTTTTTCAATTGTGTAAAACGGAATGATATCCGTTCTCACGCACGTGCATATCGATCGCAAGAGGCTGTTACCTTCACTTTTACCATGAGAATCCGCAGCATCTCGCTTTATCCGGTGCGTATCCGATTGAAGAAACCTTTCGTCATTTCATTGGGTCCGCTGACGCATGCCGAAAATGTGTTTGTCCGTATGGATTCGGAAGACGGACATACTGGCTGGGGAGAATGCAGTCCGTTCAGGACGATCCATGGGGAAACGATGGAAACCTGCGTCAGTGTCGGAAAAGAGCTGGCAGGTAAAATCCTGCAAGAGCAGCCTCCTACACCGGAGCTGCTGCTGTCGTGCATGGATCGGATTTTCCATGGCAATACCAGCATCAAGAGCGCATACGACATGGCCTTCTTCGACCTGCTGGCACGAAAAGCCGAATTGCCGCTTTATCGGTTCCTGGGAGCATCCGATAAGCGCTTGCTACAAACGGATTACACGGTAAGTCTGGGATCCATCGAAGAAATGGAGCACGACGCTCGCTCGATCATTGCCGAAGGATTCCAGATCATCAAGGTGAAACTTGGAGGTGTGCCGGAGGAAGATATCGCCCGCGTGAAAAGAATTCGGGAAGTGGTAGGGAATTCGCTGCCGATACGGATCGATGCCAATCAAGGATGGGATTTACCT
>JBJTRB010000084.1:0-3734 GCA_046075925.1 Bacteroidota bacterium
CTTCCAGGCATGTACGATGGTAAGGATAGCATCCTCTATGATGGAGTAGAAAGCGCTGTGCGGATGGCATCAAATGCAGGCAGTGCAACGGTCCGGGGAATCACTACTTCAATCGAGCAGGAAATCGGAGCTCGACTCCACTTTGTTGCGACCTTGACGTACACCAAAGGACAAATTACCGATAAGCCAACGCCGATGCCGTTGGATCATATTCCTCCGCTGTTTGGAAGGATTTCTTTCAGGTATGATCACAAGGAATTCGATGCCGAGATCACTTATTTACACAATGGAAAGAAGAGATTGACGGATTACTCACCCAGCGGGGAAGATAATCTCCAATATGCCCTTCCGATCGGAATGCCTTCCTGGAGCACCTTGAACATACGCACAAGCTGGATGGCCAGTGAGCGATGCAGGATACAGGTCGGTGTTGACAATCTTTTGGATATCAATTACAGGACCTTTTCATCAGGGATCCATTCCCCGGGAAGAAATTTCATTTTCTCTGTTCGGGTCGGAATCTGATCCTATAGACTTCAGCTCAAGAGCGACTTTCCTGTCATCGCGTCCGGCGGGGCGATTCCCATCAGTGAAAGGACGGTAGGCGCCAAGTCTGCCAGTCTACCATTGCGAAGCACGCTCTCGTGCGAGCCAAGGAGAAAGAGTGGAACGGGATTGGTGGTATGCGCTGTATTAGGTGTTCCGTCCTCATTGATCATGAAATCGGCATTACCATGGTCAGCGGTTATCAGGAAAGCATATCCGTTTGGAAGTCCGGCTTCCACGATCCGCCGCACGCAGTTGTCGACGGTTTCGACCGCTTTTACAACGGCATTGAATACACCGGTATGACCAACCATATCGCAGTTGGCGAAATTGACACAAACGAAATCCGTTTTCCCTTCTCCGAGCACGGCGCACAATGCATCTGTCAGCGCTTGTGCACTCATTTCCGGTTGCAAATCGTAAGTAGCTACTTTAGGTGATGGGATCATGATGCGACTTTCCCCGGTGAATGGCTCTTCTCGACCGCCACTGAAGAAGAAAGTGACGTGAGGATATTTTTCTGTCTCCGCGATCCTTAATTGAGAAAATCCCTTACCGGCTACTGTTTCTCCCAACGTATCGACCAGGTTATCCTTTTCGTAAACCACCCGTACGTTCTCATACGTGTCATCGTAATTGGTCATGGTCACGTATCGAAGTGAGAGCTTTCTCATGCCCTGTTCCGGCCTGTCCGTTTGGGTCAATACCTGGGTGATTTCCCGACATCGGTCCGTACGGAAGTTGAAGCAGATGACAGCATCTCCTTCGCAGATAGTTGCGAGTGGTTTTCCTGCATCGTCTACCATGACAGCAGGCAAGATGAACTCGTCCGTTACGCCATGCTCATACGAGTGTTGTACGGCTGTGGCAGCATCAGGGAAGTGCGTTCCCGTGGCATGAACGAGCAGATCATAAGCTGACTTGACACGTTCCCATCGCTTGTCCCTGTCCATCGCGTAGTAACGGCCTATGACGGAGGCGATTCTGCCAGCGTTGTTCTTGAGGTGATCTTCTAATTCCTGGATGAAACGGATGCCGCTTTTAGGATCGGTATCGCGTCCATCGGTGAATGCGTGAACAAAAACATCCTTCACATTCTTTTCCTTTGCCAGTGTGGATAAAGCCTTCAGGTGGTCAATGTGGCTATGTACGCCGCCATCGGAAACCAGCCCGATGAGGTGCAGTTTTTTTCCACTCGACTTGACGTAGTCGAGTGTTTCAAGCAGGGTGGGGTGTAGAAAAAAAGATTTTTCCCTGATGGCTTTGTTGATGCGGACCAGATCCTGGTAGACGATTCTGCCGGCTCCGATATTCAAGTGCCCTACCTCTGAATTCCCCATCTGACCTTCTGGCAAACCGACATCTTCACCGGAAGTGACCAGTTCCGAATGAGGGTAAGTATCGTATAGGGAAGAAATGAAAGGTGTACGGGCCATATGGATGGCATTGGATGCATTCTTCCGGCCATGTCCCCAGCCATCCATGATCACCAGTACGACTTTCTGCTTAGGATTCATTCGAATCAGTGGATTTAATACAAAAGTAATCAGTCGATGGGTAATAGTGCGTCATGCACTCAAAGTCACTTCGAATACCGCACCTGTCGGTAGGTTGTCCTTGACCACAATGTCGCCACCATGTTTTCTGGCAATTATTCTGGAGAGATATAATCCCAGACCGGTTCCCTTTGTACTCCTGGTCATTTCATTGCCTACACGATAGAACTTCTGAAAAATGCGTTCTTTTTCATTGTCGGGTATTCCCATGCCCGTGTCTTTTACCCGTAGCAGTATTCCAGTGCCATTCAAGAGCAGTTGCACGTTGATCGGCTGGTTTTTTGGCGAATATTTAGCAGCATTTTCAACCAAGTTGGCTACGACAGTGATAATGGCGTTACGATCGCCATTGAAACGGATCGCCGGAGTGATCTCTGAAATGATATCCGGAAAGCCTGGTACGTGTTCGTATCGCTCCAGTTGTTCAGTCAGGCTGGCGGATAAATCGAATGGCTGTTTTGAGAATGCATGCTCTGCATCCTCCAGCACATTGGCCATCAGCGCATTTTCCACCAATAGGTTCAATCTTTCCGTGTCCTGCAGCGCATTACCTATGAAGTGTTGTTGTTGCTCTTGTTTCAAGTCCCTGCGCTGCATGGTTTCCAGATACAGCTTGATCGCCGCAAGAGGCGATTTGAATTCGTGGGTGACGGAGAGCAAGAAGTTTTTCTGTAGCCGTGCGAGTTCATACTCTTTTCTGAAGGATCGATACGTGATGAAACTGCCCCAAAACAGAAGAGAGAGGAAAACGCATCCTTCACCGATCACCATCCATTTGCGGTGTTTGGACTTTGTACTGAGGGCATCTAGATACTCTACGGAATTCGCTGCTTCATCGTTCTTAGCAATCGTCAATTCCACTTTTTGCGAGAAGATCTCGTCCGTTTGTTCGGTCAAAAGATACGCCCACCAGCAAAACTGCAAGAAGACATAGGCGACCAGAAGATAGAGTACGCGGATAGGGCGCATGGTCTATAAAGTTACAAAAAAAGGAAAG
This sequence comes from Bacteroidota bacterium, assembly GCA_046075925.1. Classification (GTDB taxonomy): domain Bacteria; phylum Bacteroidota; class Bacteroidia; order AKYH767-A; family 2013-40CM-41-45; genus Pollutiaquabacter. The sequence goes on from JBJTRB010000084.1 coordinate 3,100, forward strand.
GAAGCGACCGAGCGCTTCCTTTCACAACCAACCGAAACGTAATGATGATGTTATTCCTGGTAATCGTATGAAGTGGTTTGTCCTGCGACCTGACGTAAGAAGATCCAGTTGCCGTTGTCGTCGAGTTTTTCAATTACATAATACTCCACGCCATTCTCCCATCCTGTGTATGGCGTCCAGCCGAGGGAAACGCGACGGCCTTCGTCCATAGTACCCTTCAGGACCACGGTCGACGTGGTCTTGCTCAGGCCCATGTCCACATCGCAGGTGTTCACGATTTTTATACGATAATAATACCGCTTATTCTGTACATCCACCTTGAAGTCCTGGTAGTCGGTCTGCTGCGCAGGAACTGTCGCTACCAGACTGAACTCTTCATTGTCTTCGGAACGGTATATTTCGTACTGAACCACTTTTTCAGGTTTAACGGTGGTCTCTTTCCACTCGGTAAGTACGTATCTATTATCCACTACCGTTGAACGGACAACATCCACGACCTGTCCTTCGAAGATGTTGGTTGGTCGAGTGATAGAGGTGTCACTGAATGACGTATAGGTGTTCCCACACAAGTCCGTAGCCATGATCCTGTATGAATATTCATATGGACATTCGAAGGTCGAATCGAGATAAGTCAA
>JBJTRB010000085.1:0-3769 GCA_046075925.1 Bacteroidota bacterium
GAAAACAAAACCGGGTCAGCGTAAGTCGGTCGGCCGTGAGTGGTTCGATGCCATTGTTTTCGCCGTCATCGCTGCCACCATGATCAGGACCTTCCTGATCGAAGCCTATACCATTCCCACTCCATCGATGGAGAAATCCCTGCTGGTAGGCGATTTCCTGTTTGTCAGCAGAGTCAGCTACGGCGCACGAGTGCCAATGACACCGCTCTCCTTTCCGTTTGCACACAACACCCTTCCTGTGACCGGAGGAAAGTCCTACCTGGAATGGATCAGGGTCGGTTACCATCGTCTTCCAGGTTTCAGCAGTGTGAAGCGAGGCGATTGTGTCGTGTTCCACTGGCCGGCTGAAAACGAGAATCGTCCGGTAGACAAGAAAGAGAACTATATCAAGCGATGCATCGCCATCCCGGGCGACACCATCGACATCCGGCAGCAAGCCGTCCATATCAATGGGCAATTGCAAGAGCTGCCTGAAAAATCAGAGACCTCTTACCATGTCATCACCGATGGCACTGGCTTCAGCGAGCAGGCCATCAGACAGCTGGATGTGACGGACATCGAACCGATGTCGAACATGGAGTTCAACATGCACATGACCCGCAAAGCAGCGGCTGAAATGAAATCCTTCGGAAATGTCCGACTGGTCGAGGCCAACCGCGTGCCTGCCGGTAGTTTTCAGGAATTCATTTTCCCTTTCGATCCTGCCTTGGCATGGAATGTCGACAATTTCGGTCCGCTGTGGGTCCCGAAGAAAGGTACGACCATCCAACTTACCACCGCCAATCTGCCACTCTACCGTAAAGTGATCGGTGAATACGAAAACAACCAATTAGAGGAGCGTAACGGAAAGATCCTCATCAATGGCAAGGAAGCAGACTCCTACACCTTCACGATGGATTATTACTTCATGATGGGCGACAACCGACACAACTCGCAGGACTCCCGCTTCTGGGGATTCGTTCCTGAAGATCATATCGTCGGCAAAGCGGTGTTCATCTGGATGAGCTGGGATACCAATGGAAGTTTCCTTGGGAAGATCCGTTGGAACCGCCTGTTCCATACGATCGGTTGATCAGAGGCCAAGCAGGAACCTCATCGTATCCGTCCCGTCGGCATAGTCGGCCAGACCGGGGTGTTGGGTTTCACCGAAGTCGACCCGACGCAAACCACACTCAGCAAGTTTAGAGTGAAGTGCAGCATCAGCTACTGCACATTGAATCATTTCCGATTTCTGCTTGAGCTTGTCCAGTAGTTGATCGAGATCGTTGTAGCGTTCGTAATAAACCACTGCCAACGGAGAGGCGATCGCCACGGATTCCTCCTTCAGGATCAGAAAATTGTTTTGAAGGAAAGGAACGCTTTTCAATAGATAGACAGTATGGTGATGATCGAAGTTGTTCATGTACTTGTGATGTCCCATGACATGGTGGAACGGATACATGGCTTCGAAAAAGCGAGCCATATCGTAATCGGCAGGAACGAACAACTTGGAGACATTCCTGCAACCCAATCCATAGTAGGAGAAAACATCTTTGCCTAAGCCTGCCAGCTGCTCATCGCTTTCATGGCCACTCAAAATGGCAATGCCATTCCGATTGCGACGGATGATGTGAGGGTAACGCCCGAAGTAATATTCGAAGTAGCGCGAAGAATTATCGCTTCCGGTTGCGATGTAGGCATCACACCCGGTCAATCGTTCAACAAAAGAAATACGATCAGCGATCTCAGGGTACTGTTTGCTCCATTCTTGCACAAGCCATGGCAACAGGATAGGATCTTCTGAAGCGTTCTTTGCCTGATACCGGTGTCCGGCGAGGAAGACACACAACAAATCATGCAAACCGACAAACGGGATATTGCCGGCATTAACGGTACCGACCAGTTTGGAACCAGTATAGTGTGTCAATTCAGGATAGGACGCTATCCAGGCTTTCAGAGATGGCTCTTGCAGAGCAGCCGACCATGCCCTGATCGATTGGCGGATGGTTTCGGCTGTGAACCAAGGCTGTCGGTTGCGGGCTTGTTCGAATACCGGTTCGGCACCAGGTTGGTCTGCTATCTCCCCGAGCAGCCCTCCCAGGCCCAACAAGGCAGCGTAACGCTCGGAAAAGGTCATTAAATCTTTGTTTTTTCGTTTTTCGGGAACAAATTCTGACTATTTTTGTTCCGATTTCAACACCAAAAGTAAAAAGTAAACATCACCTATGGCTATCAAAATCACCGAAGAGTGTATCAATTGCGGTGCCTGCGAACCGGAATGTCCTAACAATGCCATTTACGAAGGCGGCGCTGAGTGGCGCTTCTCCGATGGCACTTCGTTGAAGGGCGTGGTTTCCCGCATGGACGGATCTCAAATCGAAGCTGATGCTGCACAGGCTCCAAAGGCCATGGACATCTATTACATCGTCACTGACAAGTGTACCGAGTGTGTCGGTTTCCACGATGAGCCCCAGTGCGCTTCCGTATGTCCGGTCGATTGTTGTGTCGATGACCCCGATTTCCGCGAGTCGAAGGATGAACTCACGGCGAAGAAGGACAAGATGCACGCTTGATCATACAAGACAACATACCTACAGGACCGCAGCGCTTCACGTGTTGCGGTCTTTTTTATACCATCCATTTTCCTGCATGACAACCAGGTTATCCTTCTTGCTACTTTACGTACTCATTGACGTCTCCGTCAGTGCACAGCAAGGTTCCCTCCTGCCGCCGAAGGATTCCATCGCTGCCGAAGTGAAACGTATGCAACGAGGAGAAACGGACAGCGTACGTTTTTCTGCCGCTGAACGCTTCGATAGCATCGTAAGGACCTACCTTCAATCTGACAGCGCTCTGGAGCAGAAACCGGATATCGCTCCCAACATTGCAATGGTGAATGCACCCGATGGTCGATTCAGGATACTCACATGGGTGGTTCCCGCTTTTGACGGGAAAGCCTACCACTTCTGCGGTTACTTACAGTGGAAATCTGAAAAACGACAGCGAATCGTACTGGATCGACTCATGGACTCCACCATGTCCGTTCGCAAGCCTGAATCTGAGAAACTGTCTTCGGAACGTTGGTTTGGAGCCACCTATTACGAGACCATTACGAAGAGACATGCACGGAAGACACACTACGTATTGTTGGGCTGGAAAGGCAAGGACAATCTCGTCACCCAAAAGGTGATGGATGTGCTGACCTTCGACGGTGACAAGCCTCGCTTCGGCTCGCCTTTGTTCAAGAAAGAGAGGATCGTGCGTTCAAGAATCGTCTTCAGCTTCAACGCCAGTGCTTCCATGTCATTACGGTACGAACCTTCCAGACGTATGATCGTAAATGACCATCTCTTCCTTCCCAAGGTACAGGATGGAACCGTGGACTTCTCACAAGCTGGTCCAGACGGGACGTACGATGGCTATCGCTTCCGGAGCGGAAAGTGGCAATGGAAGGGCGATATCGACATGCGCATGAAAAAGCCCCGACGATGAGGCACTTCATTATTACTAACTTCGCAACCGCATCCATCCAATCACCCTTCATTCATGGATACTCCTTATAAAAAGCTGTTCATTCCCGGACCGACCGTAGTTCATCCGGATGTCCTCGCCAAGATGGCCACACCGATGATCAGTCATCGATCCAAGGAAGCCAGCGACCTGCAGCGCCACATTTCCGAAAAGCTACAACAGTTGATGTTCACCAAGAACAGGATCGTTCTTTCCACCTCGTCCGGAACAGGATTGATGGAAGGCGCCATACGATCCGTTACTGGTAAGAGAGCTATCG
>JBJTRB010000086.1:0-2788 GCA_046075925.1 Bacteroidota bacterium
GCATTCGCATTTTACTTAACTGGGTCGCTGCGCATCAGGTCAGCAGAAAGATAGGGGTAAGTGTAAAAGCCTGGTGAGGTCGCGCGTTCGAAGCTCAGTTCCGGCGGCTGCTTGTCAACCCTGTGCTTTTTCGTAAAATTGCACCCGCTTCCAAGGCATCTTGTCTCGGACGAAGCAAATCATTTCCCACCCCGTGCGAATCTCCGCCAAGATCCAAGACTATGTGCAGCTGACCAAAATGCGTCTTTCGGCATTGGTCGTTTTTTCTGCTGCCACTGGTTACATCATCGCCTGCGCAGGCTTTTTTCAATATGGCGATCTGCTGTGGTTGATGTTGGGAGGTTACTTGGTGACTGGCGCATCGAACGGGTTCAATCAGGTCATCGAGCGGGACTTGGACAAACTCATGGAGCGGACTGCGAAGCGTCCACTTCCTGCTGGCAGGATGTCGGTCACCGAGGCGCTCATCGCTTCCTTAGTCATGGGATTTGCGGGTATATGGATCCTGTGGACCAAAATGAATCCGCTTTGTGGCGCTATCAGTCTTGCATCACTTCTACTTTACACCGTTGTCTACACACCCGCTAAACGATTCACTCCATTTGCTGTATTGATCGGAGCATTTCCCGGAGCCTTTCCTCCGATGTTGGGCTGGATCGCTGCCAAGAATTCCATCGGCTTGGAGGCTGTGTTGTTGTATGCTATCCAATTCATCTGGCAGTTCCCTCATTTCTGGTCCATTGCCTGGGTGATGCACGACGATTACCTGAGAGCCGGTTTTCGGATGCTGCCTTCTGCAGGCGGGCGAAACAGATCCTCTGCTTTCCAAACTTTAGTCTATACTGCTTGTTTGATTCCCATGGCTTATCTGCCCATGGCCTTTCATCAGGCCGGGTGGGTCACGACAATGTCCCTATTGGTTTGCGGAGCGATTTTCACGTGGCAGGCAATGGGGCTTTATCGTTCACTGGAGGTCAAGGCAGCGCACCGGCTCATGTTCGGTTCCTTCTTGTACTTGCCAGCCGTGCAATTAGCCTGGATGGTAGAAAAACTGATAAATGCATGATGGAAGCTTCGCAACCCACTGAGAATGAGATAAAATTGAGGACCCGTAAAACCCTGCTATGGTTCGGCATCATCAGCATCATCATGCTGTTTGCCGGCTTGACCTCTGCTTATATCGTCCGACAGAGTGAGGGGAAATGGGCCCAATTCGATTTGCCATCTACGTTCATTATCAGCACGTTAATTATCGCGCTGAGCAGCATCCCCATGGAACTTTCGCTTCGTTCCGCAAAACGTGGAGCTTATTCGGACCTAAACAAATGGCTGATTATCACGCTTCTAATGGGATTCGGCTTTGTCATATCCCAGTATTTTGCCTGGTCCGATCTGTTCCATAACGGTATCGCCTTCTCCAGCAGGATATCGGATATCCGCACGGGGTACACCTATGTGCCGGCGGGATCGGAATCCATGACGGAGGCATCCGGCGTCGGGAACGTATCCGCTTCCTTTTTATATGCGATTACCGCCCTTCATATTTTGCACCTGGCTGGCGGTATTTTAGCCCTTTTTGTAGTACTTTCGCGTGCAGCACGGAAAAAGTACACGTCAACCGACTACACCGGTGTAAGTCTTTGTGCCACGTATTGGCACTTCCTCGGCGTGTTGTGGGTGTACTTGTTCTTTTTCCTGTATTTCGTCCGCTAACGCGGCAACCGAACCAGAATCAACACGTAACAACCACCGCAAACCACTCCGTTTATGTCGAGTCATTCAGCAGCCGTAAGTCCGTCCAAAATCTGGGGCGGTGGCACATCCCCTTACAGCATGAGTTGGGGAAAGATGTTCATGTGGATATTCCTTGTTTCCGATGCGTTCACTTTCTCCAGTCTGTTGATCGCGTATGGTTACATGCGTCATCGTTTCACGGACCTATGGCCCGCTCCAGGCGAAGTCTTCACCCATTTCCCTTTCATACACGGACACGTTCCGCTGGCTTATGTCGGTTTGATGACCTTCATCCTGATCATGTCGTCGGTGACGATGGTATTGGCCGTTTTCGCTGGACATAAAAACGATCGCAAATCCGTCCTCCGTTGGATGGGACTCACCATCATTGGTGGTTTCATGTTCCTTGGCTCTCAGGCTTGGGAGTGGTTCCACTTCATCCATGGCTCCGAGAAAGGTGCATACATCCTGGCAGATGGTCGTTTTGCACGCACGGATGATCTTGAGCCAGGCGTTTTGAAATTCCACGATCACTCCATGTTGGAAGGCGCTGAAGCCGAAGCGGCCATTGCCTCTGCCAAACATCACATCGAAGGTGCCAACCTGAAGGAAAACGAGTACGGTAACACGCCGCTGTTCGCCAACTTCTTCTTTTTCATCACCGGCTTCCACGGCTTCCACGTATTCAGCGGAGTGGTGATAAACATCATCGTATTCATCTTAGTTGCACAGGGATTCCTAGATCGCAAAGGGGACTATGAGTTGGTTGAAAAAGTAGGACTCTACTGGCACTTCGTCGACCTTGTATGGGTCTTCGTATTCACCTTCTTCTATCTCGTCTAATCCGTCCATTCGAATCATCATGTCAGATAACCACACTGCAGCGGCTCACGGCCACGAACACGGTGCGCTCACCACGAAGCTCATTTGGAGAGTGTTCTGGATCCTTCTCGGGGTCACCCTTTTCGAAGTAGGCATCGCCTTCACGTCGATCCCTAAAGACATTCTCATGTACACCTTCATCGCACTTACCATCGTGAAGTCGTACTACATC
>JBJTRB010000087.1:0-2124 GCA_046075925.1 Bacteroidota bacterium
ATCGGCAGATAAAATAAGACGGCTTTTCGGATGACATTCATTTCGCAGGCTGGCAACGTAGTCGCCAGGTGTCGGGTAGATAGCCAGGACGATCAGGGAAAACCAATACGTCCGTCCAGCGCTTGTGTATGATCATCCTGCGCATAGCATTGTAAAGGAAAACATAGGGTTGTTCATCCTGTATGGACTTTTGAAGTTCGATGGATGCAGACCTTCTTTGATTGTCAGTCGGGCTTTGTACCACAGTAGCGATCAGTGAGTCGGTTCTTGAGTTGCCGAAACCAGAATAATTCGACCCGTTCGAATTCCATGATTCCGTACCCCATAGTTGTGTAGGATCTTCTGGTAGCGCATTACCGCCCCAACTTCCTAATAGGATGTCAAAGTCATGATTTTTCGCTCTGGTCGAGAAAGTCACAGGATCAACAGCAACTGCTTTGATTCGGATTCCCACTTTGGCTGCAGATGCGGTTATGAGTTCGGCAATGGATTGCCAATCAGGTGATGCGTTGAGGTAAAGTAATTCGGGCTCGAATTCCGTGAAGGTGCCGTTACCTTCCCGACAATCAAGCAAGCCATTTTGATTCTTGTCTGTCCAGCCAGCCTTTGCCAATAATTTACCGCCTTTTGCAAAGTCGTACTCAGCAGGATGTAGCGTTGAATCGCAATCAGATTTCAAAGGACTTACGTAAGAGGACATTCGGGGTACTAGTTTGGAAAAATCCCCGTATATCAACTTTATGATATCATCAATCGGTACAATCGAGGCGAATGCTTTTCTGGTGAGGGCGTCTTTGAAAAAAATCGGACGACCTGATTGTTCCGGCTTGGTGTTAAAACAAATGTAGGAGTAATTGTAAGTAGGAGACAGAACGAGTCGGTAGTTGGATTGTAATGCAGGATCCTTCAGTGCCTGCCGAAACGCTGATGCGCTCATCGAGGAAGAAACGTCATAGAGTTGATCATGAAATCCGATCAATACCGTGTTTTCATCCCGATTGAATCGATATACGATCTTTTGTGGCCCTTCACTATCCTTTTCTCTTTTTTCTAAAATGATGAATGTGCCGGTCGACCATTGCGAAACGGTGTATTTACCAGGGCATTGCAATTTAGCGATACCGGTTCCTGTATAAGATGAGTTAAAGTCCTTGAACCAATCTGTGATAGCCGTGTCGTTTATCGCCTGTTTAGCAATTGCTCGTGAAGAAAGTAAATCATACGTAGAGAGCTGATTTTTTGGATCGTAATAGGTACGCTGCAGAATCGGAAAGCTGGAAAGGAAAGCCATGTCGTTGATGACTTGTTTTTCAAGGGTCAGCACGAATTCAGTCGAGGAGACAGTATGGATGGCTTGCAGATTATTCCAATAGGGGAGAGCGGTCGGATTGTCAGCAAGCCCTGAAGCATTCACCTTACAGGTGAAAACCACATCCTCGCAGGTGATGGCACTTCCATCGGGCCACTTCAATCCCTTTTTCAATTCACAAGAGAAGGTACGGCGGTCAGATGAGGAAGTAGGAAGTTCTTTCAGTAATACAGGCTCAAGTAGAGTCCCGTACCGGTTGCTAAGCAGAAATACCTGTGAAAGCTGTAATATCTCATTTCTGAGTGCGGAATTCCCATTGGTGGGATGAAGGTTGTCAGGCTCTGCCGTGGCGTGAATGACCAGCGTGTTTTCAATCGACCAAGCGGAGTCAATACCGCCTGAATCGGAAAGAAGCATGGCTCCTGCAGGCATCAAAGGCTCTTTCTCCGAAGCGGATCGACTGCAGCCAAAGCAGGCAAGACAAATGAATAGAATTGTAACCAGACTTCGCATGACCTGTTTATTCCAGTAAATGTAAAAAAGTAGTTCAATTTACTTTTATTGATGCAAAGACAAGTTAGATTTATGTTTAAAGTAAAAAGTAAAAAGTTTAAAGTGAAATATTGATACTTTGAACCCATGAAGTACATGCTTCGGATGACTTCATGGGCCTTGAACCCACGAAGTATATGTTTCGGATGACTTCATGGGCCTTGAACCTTGAACTTTAAACTTTGAACCTAATTCGTATCGCTCTTCGAATTCGGGTAATCAAATCCGGCCCTTCGTAAATGAATCCGGTGTAAAGCTGAATC
>JBJTRB010000088.1:0-3517 GCA_046075925.1 Bacteroidota bacterium
TACACCAACAGCTTGTTTTCCCAATGGGCTGCAGCGGAGCGGTCCATCTTCTCCAAGTAGTCGATCGCTGCGCCGAGACCGATCACGTCGGCGATATTCGGCGTTCCGGCTTCGAACTTGAAAGGGATATCGTTGTAGGTAGTCCCTTTGAAAGAGACGCCTGAAATCATTTCTCCTCCTCCCTGATAGGGTGGCATCTGCTCCAGCAGGCTGGCTTTCCCATACAATACTCCGGTTCCTGTAGGACCCAGCATCTTATGACCCGAGAAGGCGAGGAAGTCGCAATCAAGTGTTCGTACATCCACTTTGTCGTGGACAACCGCTTGGGCTGCATCCACCAAAACAGGAATTCCCCTTTCATGGGCTTTAGCAATGATATCCGCTACCGGATTGATGGTGCCAAGCGAATTGGAGGTATGAACGACGGAGATGAATGCGACTTTGTGTTGAAGCATAAGTTGATCAAAGGCGGACATGTCCAACACTCCGCGATCATCCATCGGAATCGGAACGACGGCAGCTCCCTTTTCAGCACACACCAACTGCCAAGGAACGATGTTGCTGTGATGCTCCATTTCGGTGACCAGCACGACATCGCCCTGTTTCAGGTTTTTTCGTCCCCACGAAGATGCTACCAGATTGATGGCTTCTGTAGTGCCGCGCACGAACACGATTTCCCGTTCGGACGCTGCGTTTATGAAATCACGGACACGTATTCGAACATTGTCGTATGCCTCCGAGGCCTTCTGACTTAAGAAATGCACGCCGCGATGGATATTCGCGTTATAAGAAGAATAGTATTCGTTCAATGCGTCGATGACGGATTGAGGCTTCTGAGAGGTGGCGGCGTTATCGAAATACACCAATGGTTTTCCATAGACCGACTGATGCAACACAGGAAAATCCGCTCTGATGTTCTTCGCATCAAAAGCGATCGGCTGCAATAGCGTACGGTCAGTGGTGTTCATCTTAAAAGGCTTCTCGACGGAGTTTTTTCTCCATCAATTCCATCAAACGGTTGCGCAACGGCTCATACGCCACTTTCTGGATGACATCTCCCGCGAAGGCGATGTTGAGGAATGCGCGAGCGTGATCTTCGCCGATCCCGCGCGAGCGCAGATAGAATAACGCTTCTTCGTCCAACTGGCCGGTCGTGGTGCCATGCGAACATTTCACATCGTCAGCGAATATCTCCAACTGCGGTTTTGTGTTCATCGAAGCGTCGTCGGAAAGCAGGATGTTCTTATTGGACTGATACGCGTTTGTTTTCTGGGCATCCTTTCGGACGAAAATCTTTCCATTGAAAACACCTTGAGCTTTACCGTCGATGATTCCTTTGTACAGCTCGTTGCTCTGACAATGCGGGACAGCGTGATCGACCAACGAGTGATTGTCGACCAATTGAGTCCCGTCCAACAGGTACAGGCCGTATAAATAGGCCGTACACTGCTCTTCGGCCAACAGGATATTAAGGTTGTTCCTTACGATGGCTCCATCCAAGGTGAGCGTGGTGATATGGAATTCGGAGTGACGGTGCTGACGAGCAGCCGTGTATCCGACATGATAGGAATGCTTGTTCTCCAATTGGACCTTGGTCAAGTCCAATACCGCATCCTTTGCCGTGTAGACTTCGGTAACGGCATTGGTGAATGCAGCTGAATCGGTCCCTTCGGTATGGAACGATTCGATGACTTGCACATTGGACGCTTCTTCAGCGATGAACAGGTTGCGCGGAGAAACGAATACCGGCGATGCGGCGGTGTCGTTGATGAAAAGGAAGTGGATCGGCTTTTCGACGTGGATGTTCTTAGGGACATGAAGAAAAGCTCCCTCACAAAGAAAGGCCGTGTTGAGATCGACCAAAGTGCCGTTGTGCATCGTAGCGATCCGACCGAGGTGTTCACGCACAGCGGGGTGATCACCGTTGGCTGATAACGCTCCTGCAGTCACTCCCTCCGGCAATCGAGTATTCAAGGATAGCGAGTGGTCGAGGAATCCGTTGACAAAAACAAAAAGGTGGACATCGTTGCCGGCGATCAGGAATTTTTCAATTGAACGCTTTGAATCGTTGCTCGGTGATGAGGGTGCGAACGATCCGTTCGCGATCGGCGCTATGTTCGTGTACTTCCATTCCTCGTCCTTGACAGTAGGGAATCCTTTATCAAGAAAGCGCTTGAACGCCTCTTCGCGAAGCGATTTCTTTTCTGCAGAAAGCGCAGTGCCTGCAAATCCGTTGAAGGCGGCGGTATAATGCTGGATGGCGGACATGAGATCTTGGTACGGCTGTTTATGCGTTGGCGGCTTCTACCTCTTCCTTGATCCAATCGTATCCCTTCTTTTCCAACTCAAGTGCAAGCTCTTTGGTTCCGGTCTTGACGATCCGACCCTTGTAAAGAACGTGTACCACATCAGGAACGATATAGTCCAACAGACGCTGATAGTGTGTGATGACGACGAAAGAACGATCCTTGCTTCGCAACGCGTTCACGCCGTTCGCCACGATGCGCAATGCGTCGATGTCCAACCCGGAATCCGTCTCATCCAACACACAGAGCGATGGTTCAAGCATGGCCATTTGAAAGACTTCGTTGCGCTTCTTCTCGCCTCCGCTGAATCCTTCATTGACCGAGCGCTGCGTCATGGCTTTGTCCATCTCGACCAACTTCATCTTCTCCTTCATCAAGGCAAGAAAGTCTTTGCTGTCGAGCGGTTCCTGTCCGCGAGATTTGCGCACCTCGTTGACGGCGGTCTTGAGAAAATTCGCATTGCTTACGCCTGGAATTTCGACAGGATATTGGAACGCGAGAAACAAGCCTTTGCGCGCGCGGTCTTCCGGTGACATTTCAAGCATGTCTTCGCCATGAAAGGTGACAGCGCCGTCCGTCACTTCGTAATCTTCTCTTCCGGCCAGTACGGAAGCAAGCGTACTCTTTCCCGAACCGTTCGGTCCCATGATCGCATGGACCTCACCGGGTTTCACTTCCAACGAGAGCCCACGAAGAATTTCTTTCTCTTCGATGCGTGCGTGCAGGTTCTTTATCTTCAATATCTCTCCTATCATTGCTTTTTACTTTTTACTTTAAACTTTTAACTTTTGACTTATTACTACTTCAACCGACCGAACCCTCCAATGAAATCGCCAACAGCTTCTGCGCTTCGACGGCGAATTCCATCGGCAATTGATTGAAGACTTCTTTACAATAACCGTTGACAATCAATCCTACCGCATCTTCGGTGGAGATGCCGCGTTGATTGCAGTAGAATATCTGGTCTTCGCCGACTTTTGAAGTAGTGGCTTCGTGTTCGACACGAGCGGTCTTGTTGTGCACTTCGAGGTAAGGGAACGTATGCGCTCCGCACTTGTCGCCAAGACAGAGAGGCGCCGGCAAGGACTGGACTGGCTTTGGCGCTTTTGAGACAAGTGGGTCGGCAGGTGCTGCCGGTGAAACGCGGAAAGATCGAGTGGCCGGCGCGTCTCCGGACCGTGGCAAAACCGTGGGAAGATGTCGCAGTACTG
>JBJTRB010000089.1:0-4864 GCA_046075925.1 Bacteroidota bacterium
CCGATGTTTTTTATCACATCGACAAAGAGCGTGTCCCTTCGGTAAAGTCCCAGAGAGCCGTCAAGTCCTAAAGGAGTGTTGAACAGGAAGGGATATCTGGCATGGATGGTGAGTTCCTGGGAGCGTGGCGGTAATTGGCGCCAATCGAACTCGAGCATCTCTCCATGTCTGAAAGGATTTTGAAGCCGAAGGTGCACTTCGCCAGTCAGTTTCGGCTTGTTGTTACCCGTTGCATCCGGAAGCAATCCGATGACTCCGTCGAACTGACTTGATTTTTTTCTTTCCAAGTAAAGATCGAGCCGTGTGTATTTATCGGCGAAAAGTATGGAAGCCGGTTGTAGCTCTTTCACGAATGGAAGCTCCTTCAATCTGACCGGTATTGCTGCGAGGTCTGATTCTTTGTAAACGGATCCAGGTAGTATTCCGAGGTAGTTGTGGATGAAAACCGGTGCAACGGGTTCTACTCCGTTCATAACGATACTGTCGATCGTCACCAGCCTTCCCGGTTCCACCTTTACGATGCCTCTGAATACTTCTTCCCGGATGGAAACGCTATCCAGACGGACAGCTGCAAACGGATATCCGTTTTCTTCATAGGCATGAAGTAGATCTTCAAATAACCTGTTCAGTTTTTTTGCGGAAATCGGACGGTTGTCCTGATAAAAAGGCCTGCTCTTAGTCCCTGCAAATTCCTGTGGTATCCGGCTCATGTCGATCATGGTCTTATCGATTCTTTGACCGACATGGATAAATGCAATCAGTGAATCACCTTGCACTTTCATTTCATCGACCGAGGCGGCCAGAAAGCCGTCTTCTCTGAGTGAGCGGATGGTTTGCTCAAAGTACCGGAGGCAGTTGAGACTGTCACCACGCTCTGGTTTTTGAAGAGATTTTTTCGGTTGGAACTCGGTTTGAAGGAATGCGATCGTAGGAATGTAGGTGTTGTTGCCTGCGCCTGCAGCAAGTTGCGAGGAGAAGACGAGCCACACGGCCAGGCACCTCCTTATGAAATTGTAAAAAGAATGACGATCCGACCCGATTCGTTCAAACATCCACCCTCCAATCAATGGGTGTTTTACCCACATTACGCAGTAGCTCATTTGTTTGAATGAAATGATTGCAGCCGAAGAATCCTCGATCGGCGGAAAAAGGCGATGGGTGGGCGGCTTTCAAGATATGATGCCGCGATGCATCGATCAGGTTTTCTTTAGCCTGAGCGAATCTCCCCCACAGCAGAAACACAAGTCCGCTTTTATCTTCTGACAGTTTACGGATGACTGCATCCGTGAATTCTTCCCAACCTTTTTTCTGGTGCGACCCGGCTTCACCGGATCGGACGGTCAGCGTCGCGTTCAATAACAGAACGCCTTGACGCGCCCATTTTTCCAGATTGCCATTCCTGCATACAGGCCAACCGAATTCCCGATTAAGTTCTTTGTAGATATTGAGCAGGCTGGGGGGGAGTGGAATTCCTTCGGGTACCGAGAAGCTCAAGCCATGTGCCTGCCCGGGGCCGTGGTACGGATCTTGGCCCAAGATGACCACCTTTACCTCGGAGAAAGGAGTGTGATTGAATGCGGCGAAAATGTCTTTTCCCTTGGGGAACACTTGTTGGCCGGCATCTCGTTCGCTCAGGAGAAATTCCTTGAGCCGGAGGAAATAATCTGACTCGAATTCACTCCTGAGTTGGTTTTTCCAGCTTTCTTCTATCGTAGGATTGACAGTTGCCATCGAACCTAAAATTACCACAATAATCAACCAGACGGTTCATTTGTCGGAATGTTGAAAAATAAGGGTTGCCTGAGAATGCATAATATCTATTTTTGTGGAAACTTGTTAAACGGATACACGGAATATTCATTTTATCCGTTCAAGTACAAAGCACAAATCGAAATGAAAAAGTTCGCAAGGCTCGTAATCGTCCTCTCAGCTGTAGCAATGTTTTTTGGTGCCTGTAAGGCGCATGAGAAATGTCCTGCTTACGGACAGATGAACAAGCCCAAGGTCAACCGCATGATCATCGGCTGACATTTCGTCAACAAAGCACTTTCAAAGGCGGACGCTTGTCCGCCTTTTTCATTGATAATTGAACTTGATCGACTGCTCGAGGTCCGGGTGCAAGCTGAGGGCGACCGGGCAGGTGCGGGCTGCGTGCTCAAGAATCGTTTTTTGCTTCTCTGAGTAATTGACTGCTGGGAAGTCGAACTCTATGACGATTCCACCTACCCTTCTCGGAGATGACTGCATGATTTTGGTGATCCTTGCTCGGGTTCCTTCCAGGCTGAAACCATGGGTGCGCGCCGCAATGCCCATGATGGTGAGCATGCAGCTTCCCAAAGATGCAGCCAAGAGGTCGGTGGGGGAGAAGGCCTCTCCTTTCCCTTGATTGTCGGTCGGGGCATCCGTGATGAGTGTGTTTCCAGAGGCTTTGTGTACCGCCTCGGTCCTCAAATCTCCGACATAGGTAGTGGTGATTGTTTCCATCCTGCCAAGATAACTCCGCGCAGCCTATATGCTATTCATTGTGTAAATTTGTGGAAATGCGATTGCTCCTCGCTGCCATTTTCTTGATGACGTTTTTCACTGCCAAGCAGGCTTCGGCTCAGCAGGCGGAAGAAGAGACAAACATTCTTTTTCGGAATGAGGCATCGGGAGGCATACAACTGCACTCGAACGGCTTGGGCATCCAGTTCCGCCGTGGTTGGCATGCAACCGGCTACAAGAAAACGATGCTTGAGTTCGAATTCGTTTCCATGCGCCATCCGAAACAGTTCAAACAGGCGAATCCTTATTATCCTGATTCCAGGCCCTTCTTTTTCGGAAAGCTGGATTTCATGTATTGTCTTCGCTCCGGTATCGGACGCCAGCAGGTGTTGTTCTCCAAAGCGGAGCGAAGTGGTGTCGAAGTCCGATACAACTACTACGGCGGTATCACATTCGGTATCACCAAACCTGTTTACCTGGACATCCTTGTCGATGATCCCAATGATTCGCTTTCTCAATACAAGTTCATCGAAACGCGTAGGTACGATCCGAATGATCCGGATCAGAAATCGATAGAGAATATCTACGGACCAGGACCTTATTTCATGGGTTTCGGAGAACTTCGGCTCCACCCGGGTGTTTATGGAAAGTTCTCGCTTTCCTTCGAGTACTCCACCATCCAGCAGAAAGTGACTTCCTTGGAAACCGGAGTTATTGTCGATTACTTGCCCTCATCTGTCAAGTTGATGGCCGATAACGACCCTCAAAGTCTATTTGTCAACTTCTTCGTGGCGTTGAGCTGGGGAGGAAAATGGTAATGATATCATGAATGAACAAGCTGACTTGAAACAACAAAGATCCTACAAGCCATCCTGGCTCAAGGTCAAGTTGCCTATCGGTGAGGAATACAGGAAAGTCCGTGAGATCGTAACGGAGCATCAGCTCCATACCATCTGTCAAAGCGGTAATTGTCCAAACATGGGAGAATGTTGGGGAGCAGGTACCGCAACGTTCATGATCCTGGGAAATGTCTGCACCCGCTCCTGCGGATTCTGCTCTGTTGCCACCGGCCGGCCTGAAGCTGTGGATCCGTTTGAGCCGCTTCGCGTGGCTAAATCGGTCAAGTTGATGGGAGTGAAACATTGTGTCATCACATCGGTCGACCGAGACGATCTGGAAGATGGAGGGTCTGTCGTCTGGGTCGAAACGATAAAGAAAATCAGGGAGCTTTCGCCTGGCACCACGCTGGAGACCCTGATACCTGATTTTCAAGGTAAATGGGAGAACTTACAACGAGTGATCGATGTTCGGCCAGAAGTCATATCCCACAATCTTGAAACTGTCCTTCGTCTGACCAAACAGGTGCGTGTCCAGGCGAAATACGATCGAAGCCTTGAAGTGCTTAAAAGGATCTCAGATGCAGGTGTCGCTGCGAAATCCGGTATCATGTTAGGCCTGGGTGAAACACAAGAAGAAGTGCTGGATTCGATGCGGGACCTGCGTAGTGCAGGAGTTTCCATCTTGACGTTGGGTCAGTATCTCCAACCTACGAAGGAGCATCTTCCAGTTGCTGAGTTCATTCATCCCGACCTGTTCGCTTCCTTCAAGCAGGCAGGCGAGGAGATGGGATTCCGCTACGTCGAGAGCGGTCCGCTGGTCCGGTCCAGCTACCACGCAGAGAAGCACATTTGATCGGAATATTTACTGAATTCAACACATAGCTGAAACCTTGAAAACACGTATTGCCATCAATGGATTCGGGCGCATTGGCAGGATGACTGCACGCGTACTGCTCCAGCACCCAGAACTTGAACTTGTAGCAGTGAATGACTTGACCGACAATGCTACACTGGCTCATCTTTTCAAATACGATTCATTGCATGGTCGATTTCAAGGGAGCGTTCAATCGGACGACAATCATCTGCACCTGAATGGACAGCAGATATTAGCCCTTTCTGAAAAGGACCCTACAAAGCTTCCTTGGGCGCAGCACCGCATCGATGTTGTCCTTGAATGCACAGGTAAGTTCACAGACCTGGCTGGCGGGGCGGCGCATATCGCAGCTGGTGCTGGAAGAGTGATCCTTTCCGCGCCTTCAAAAGGAGGGGAGGCAGTCAAGACAATAGTTTTAGGCGTTAACGATGATGAATTGACAGCCGCAGACAAGGTCATTTCCAATGCGTCCTGTACCACCAATAATGCAGCACCCATGCTGAAATTGCTGGATGAAAAGTGGGGGATAGAAAGCGCATTCGTAACCACCGTACATGCCTATACGGGCGATCAGAATATACACGATGCGCCACACAAGGATTTGAGAAGGGCGCGTGCAGCAGCCATGTCCATCATTCCCACCACAACAGGTGCGGCAAAAGCCTTG
>JBJTRB010000090.1:0-6559 GCA_046075925.1 Bacteroidota bacterium
ATGTACGGCTTTATTCCTTCAACAACATGTCCGCCTAAACCCTGATCAAAACTGTTGTAGAAGTCTGCGTAGCTGAAGCCGTAGTCGAGCGTACGCCACGTGTCGGTTTGCGCGAACGGAGCGATGAGTGTGCGTAATGAATCGATTCGAGGATGTGCAATGGCGGGATCGGCCATGCGCTGTTGCAATTGATTCATGAAGAAAGAAAAACGGTTACGGTACTCGGTGTCCGAAAGGAGTCTTGTTACCAGCGGCCTGTTTCCGTTGCCCTGCCAATTGTATATGTCCCGTGACTTCCATGGCAGACCGATCCAGTCGATTCCAAACGTATTGTCTGCATCGTACGGTATGAACTCGAACTTGCCTGTTTCGTTGTTCTTGTACAGATAATAGTTGTTCATGTTGAATGCATAGTCGTCCCAATGGCCTGCAGCTATGTCCACCGCATACGCACGCAGGAAGGAGTTGACATTCAAAAGGGATTCAAGGGAGTCCTTGAAACTCGCCCCGTTGTTGTTGTTCAGTTGATCGATCAGCCTTGCCAGGTCCGAATAATCATCCGCCACGAGATTGGTCTGCAACTCGTATGTCCTCCGACCATTACTATTGAATTTATACAAGTTAGGATCTTGTCCGATATAGGAGAGATCGGCTGGATAAAGACATTTATAAAGATTGCCACCATTGTTGTCGTAGCGTGATTCCAGGAAATTTTCATCGATGTGCTCCACATTCATGTAAAGTCCATAGTAACTGCCATTGATCCAGACTTCATAATGGTTGGCTCGCGGACCAGGTACACGCATGGACTCCAGCATTTCCCAATAAACCTTGGAACGGCTGATCGCAGGATCATTGTGCTCGCCATTCAGATTCAGTTTTTCAAGATTCTTGTATTTATTTCCTGGGACGAACGTATTGAAAGAGATCTTGAAAGACTTCTTATCGGCATATAACGAGGTGTTGCCACGCAAAGAAAGCCCGACATCGAATAGAGTATCAACCCCGTTTTGATGGTTGATGTAGACGGTCACCGGATATTCATGGTCGCTAATCTGGGCATACATCTGCAACAACGAGTCGGGCTCGATCAAGATATCAATGCGGTGGACTACCGAGTCCGTGAATACGATGTTATCCGGATTGCCTTTGATGAATGGCTGACCTTTCAGCCAGCCGAAGGAGAGAAAAGTGATTACTAGTGTGTTAAAAAGACTCTTGTATGCGCTTCGCATCATGGTATAAAGATACATGGTTATCGGTTCGCCTGCCTCACTTCACCGATATCCCGAAGGACTCCAAGGCTTTTCGGGCTTTGCGGATTCAATTGCAGGCCTTGTCTGGCGAAACGTTCAGCTTGCTCGAATTCCCTATTGAGTAAACTTACGGCTGCTATGTTCTCGATGAGGAACAAGTCGCCTGGCTTGACAGCGTTCGCCATTTTCAAGTAGAACAATGCGCTGTCGTAGCGGGCTTGCACAGTGAAAAGGGAAGCCATGTTGTTCAGCGCCATGATATTGCTCGGGTCATAGGTCGTGCTGCTCCGATACGCTCCGATTGCCGAGTCCGGTCGGTTTTGCATGCTGAGATAAATCCCTTTGTTATAGAAAAGATTGGAAAGGTTTTCCTTCGCCACCTTTTGACTTGAATCGATCCGGTAAGCCATCAGATAATATTTAGCAGCGCTGTCGAATTCCATACGCGACTGATACAGCACCCCCATGTTGTTCATCGCGGTCAGGTACTTGGAATTTAGTCCGATCGTTTTAGAATAGCAATCAATGGCTCGTGTAGTGTCGCCCGCAAGGGAATAACAGATGCCGGCATTGTAAAGCGCCTGGTAGTTTTCCGGGTAGATGTCAATGCTTTTTTCGTAATGCGATCGTGCTTTGGATAACAGATCGCTGCGCTTCCGATAATCGCCCTCTTTTTGTGCTTGACGCATGTATTCGGAAGCAAGACTGTAGTGCGTGCGTGTGCTGTTGGGCGATCCTTTCACGCCGCTCTCGAACAAGGTGAGGTTGTTTCGCCAATCCGGATTCCGTGCCCACGTTCCTAAACAGAATGTTCCAAGCAGTACGATGAATGGCAAAAAGGCTTTTGTGGATTTAATTCCAGGGAATAAGTTGTCCGGTACGTTCGACCATCGCAGGCCGATGGTCACCAAAGCAATGCAGAAGGCTATGGAAGGAACGAACAAGAATCGTTCTCCCATGGTTGAGCCGGTCCGAAACAGCAGGTTGTTCGTGGGAAGCGATGCGACAAGGAAAAAGAGAATGCAGTAAGTGATTACAGGATTCTTTTTCCTTTGTAGGACAGCCAGTATGATAAGCGTCGAATAGATCCCTGCACTCAGCCACGGTAGCAGATCCGTCCACGTTTGGACGGGAATCTGATTGAATGAATAGTCCCAGGTCAACGGCCATGGGATGAAAAGCAATTTCACATAGTAGAATAACAATGTGGCACGTGTTGCCCAAAGGTCTCCAAACGAGCCAGTAGCGTTGAGGATATTGGCCATCACAGGAATGTCCGTATCGACAACGATTCCTCCGTTGACCCTCTGCCGGGCGAAAAGATAAAGTGCCGCCATGCCGGCCAGTGGAATCGAAAGCAGAATGGATTTACGCAGACTCTTTGAAACAAATAAAAGATCCGCCAATGGAATCAATACCAGGAATACGATACCGCTCTCTTTGGAAAAGCAACTCATCCCGAAAAAAAGTGTACTCATGATGCGGTCGTTCACGCTTACTGATTCGCCATCGGATTTCGGTAGCAGTCTTATCCAAGCGAGGAGTGCGAACAGGGCAGCGAAGAGTTCGTCGCGCCCTTTAACACTGGCTACAGCTTCCGTATGCAATGGATGTGCTGCGAAAAGCAACACGATGGCCGTGATATAAATCGGATGAAGATGCTTGAACAACCTTCTCAGCAAAGTGAATAGTAGCTGGAGAAGAAACAGGTAGGCAAAGATATTGACCAGGTGGCGGACAGTGCTGTTGTCGCCGAACAGGCTTTTTTCAATGGAAAAAGAAGAAAGAGTTATAGGTCGGTACGGCTGTATGCCGAAGTCGGATAAACTTCCATTGACAAACAAATCAAGGATGCCAGAGGCGCCTTTCTGTACGGTGGTATTATTGAGAATGAAAACCTCATCGTCGAGCGTGTACTTGTAAGGCAATGTCTGGACGTAGAGGATGATTGCAGCCAGTGCCACAATCCAACGCAGTCGTTTTTCAGACGAGATCGACTTGGTTTCAGAGGACTTTTTCTTCGAGTTCACCTTTCATTCGCTGTTTTGATGAAGGTAGTAAACAACTTCCAAAACTGTTCGGACTTTCCAGCCGATTCCGCTTGGATCTGCCTGTTTTTTCATCTCATGTATTTCCACTATTTTAACCTCTAAAATCATTTCCAATGAAAGCACTTCGTATCTCTCTCTTTTTCGTTTTTGCCTTACTGCTCTCTTTCATGAGTAGGGCGCAAGTGACGGGATCTTTCCTTTACGATGGAATCACCCGTTCTTATATCGTTTATACACCTGCATCATACGTAGCGGGTTCCAGTTTGCCGCTTGTTTTCGTATTACATGGTTTTACTCAATCCGCCCAGAACATCATGGATGTTTCTGGTTTCAATGACGTGGCGGATACTGGAAATTTCATTGTTGTTTATCCGAATGGTGTCGGTAATGCATGGAATACCAACTCAGGCATGACCGGCGGATCGACAGCGGATGAC
Source organism: Bacteroidota bacterium (assembly GCA_046075925.1). GTDB lineage: Bacteria > Bacteroidota > Bacteroidia > AKYH767-A > 2013-40CM-41-45 > Pollutiaquabacter. Next base: position 3,745 of record JBJTRB010000090.1, read on the forward strand.
ATCGGGTTCATTTCTGCGCTGACCGATTCGATGTACTATCAGTATGGAATAGATACCAACCGTGTCTATTCTTGCGGGTTTTCTGCCGGTGGATACATGAGCCACCGGTTGGCTTGCGAGTCGCCACGCTGCTATGCAGCCATCGCTTCCGTTGCAGGAACCATGAGTACCGCAGCCTACTCCGCCTGCCTTCCTATCCGTCCGGTTCCAGTCATGCAGATTCACGGAACCTCCGATGCGGTCGTTTCCTACACCGGTGGTGTTGGAGGAGTGGGAGTGGATGATATCATCACCAAATGGACCACGTTGGATGTCTGTCCCGTCACGCCGGTCGTCACATCGCTTCCCAATATCAATCTATTCGATGCCTCGACCGTTGAAAGCAGTGTCTATTCACCTTGTTCAGCGAATTCAGAAGTGAAATTGCTCAAGGTGATAGGAGGCGGTCACCAATGGCCCGGTACTACCTCCCTGCTTGGCGGATTGGGCACCATCAATCGGGATATCAATGCCAGCGGCGAGATTTGGAGCTTCTTTCGGAACAAGACCTGCAACACCATTTCTACGTATGTGATGGAGCATGAAACGGAAAAGATCATTATTCTGCCTCAAGGAGACGGGCTTGTTCAATTAAGCACATCCTCCGGACAAGTCCTCTCGTATTCGTTATTCGACCTCAACGGCCGACTGTTGATTTCAGGTGAATCATCTTCTGGCGGCCTCGTCGATGTTTCAGGCATCAGTCATGGTTGTTACCTGCTGACTGCCCGAACGGAGCATGGTTTTTTAAGTCAGCGGATGATCCGTTGATGGAATAATCAGAGGATTTTCTTCCTTTTGAACCAGATGAAAACCAGCACGGCGATGCCAATCATTATGCCCCAGGTGATGAAGTAGCCCATCGGCCATGTCAGTTCCGGCATGTTTTCGAAATTCATTCCATAAATGCCGGCAATGAAGGTGAGCGGCAGGAAAAATGCCGAGAAGATGGTCAGCATTTTCATCGTATCGTTCGATTTCTGTGAGTTCACCGAATGGTAGGAATTCAAAAGATTGTTCGCATTCTCCAATACTTCATCGTAGTTGAGAATCAGACTGATCAGCCGGTCCTTGATGTCCTGAAACGTGGACTTGTTTGCGGCTGTTATTTCCAGATGACCGATTACATCCTGGAACATCACGAGTAATTTTTTGGTGATACGGGTCTGGGTCTTGAGATAGTAAAGATCGGAGAGCGAGACTTTTTCGTAATGACGTAGAAAGACTTCTTTTTCGAGTTCCTCGATCCGCTCTCCCAACTCGTTCAAAGGTGATTGGTAGGTCTCGACCATTTGACGGATGATGTAGAGCAGAAGTTCCTCTGACGACTGGAATTCGCGCTGCAGGTTTTCCAGAAATTCGAATCTACATCGGTGAATGGTGATGACTTTTGTCCCGTTGAAGAAGAAAGCGATCTTATTAGATAAATCGTTGATGGTTGTTGCGCCTTCTTCTATAGTGGAGGTAAACGCTCGTAAAATGAGAAAGTCGTAGTTGGATTGCCGCTCTAATTTCGGCAAGTGTCCGATTTCAATACTGTCTTTGATTTGTAAATCGTCGAGCTGGTATTTTCTCGCTATAGCATCCAGACTCGATTGGTCAGGCTCGCAAATGTCAGTCCATACGAATTGACTGAATTCTTTGATGTGCTGGCTGCCTACGGTCATGAGCGTGTCTTTGGTTTTGTAATAATAACGCTTCAAATGCCCCGATTCTCGAAGATCGTTTGCGTCAGTTTTAGTTTTTTATGAAGGTACTGATAGCCGACCAGCCGTGCTGTGCGCTTTCAGCTTGGATAGTATAAATCCCGGGTGAAAGATCGCCTATCGCTACGATTGATCCTTTTTTATCCAGTTGTACCTTTTTTACGATTCGACCCACAGCGTCTGAAATTTCAATCGAAACAGGATACACCGTATTTGGACTATTGAACTCGATGGCGATCGACTCCTCAGCAGGGTTAGGGAAAATACGGAAGTTGTTTCCAGTTGCAGGTTGGTTGATGCCTGCTGTTCCTGAAAGGCTTCGGATATTCGATCTGGAAGTGGAGAAACTTCTTGTAGGACTGCAATTAAGGCTACTTGTGGTGATGATGTCCACTACGTAGCGAGCATTCGGATAGCTGCTGTAGTTGATGTCAGTAAACGTACGGCTGGTTCCCGATACTGTCTGCAGCAATTGGAAGTTGCCGGTCGAGGCGTCATCTCTGAAAATCTCGTACCCCGCTACGATGCCCGTCGGATTGTTTTCTACATCGTATGATGTCCACTGTAAATTACCAAGTCCGAGGTATTGAAGGTGAATCGTGCTATGGTACGGCGAAAGCGCATCTGTGTTGCCGCAGGTGTCACGCCACGCAATCTTGTAGCGATAGTTGGTCGAGTTCACGTTCACATTGTTGTCGGTGAATACGCTCAAGGCACTACGACTTACGGCTCCGATTTGCTGATAATTGTTCGTGGTGATTTCACGGTAAACCAAAAAACTGTCGATGGCATCTGCCATTGCATTCTTTTCCCAAATGATTTGGTTGTACTGACTCGAAGAGTCAACTGTTACGACACAAATGGAAAGCGGGTCAGGTCGGTCTGTTGCGATGATGTGGATGGTGTCGGTCGCCTTGCAGCCATTCGACGATGCGACTTCAACGATATATTGTCGGTCCATCGGTGTGAACATCATTGAATCATACAACGTCTGTGTATTTCCTGCTGGGATTCCGCTCGATAGCCAACTGTAGGAGGAATATCCTGAACCTGCGTCGAGGGTAAAGGGA
>JBJTRB010000091.1:0-6074 GCA_046075925.1 Bacteroidota bacterium
TGAACTCACACAGGGTAAGAAATTCAAAAACTTCATGGCTAAGCTCTATGGCTTCGGAGCTGCTATTGTAATCATCGGTGCGCTCTTCAAGATCCAGCACTGGCCGGCTGCAGGTTTCTTCCTGGTACTTGGACTTTCAACCGAAGCGCTTATCTTCTTCTTCTCCGCATTCGAACCTCCGCACGAAGATGTGGATTGGTCATTGGTTTATCCTGAACTCGCTGGCATGAGCGATGAAGATTCACATAAGAAAGAAAAGAAGCGCAAGACCGATCCTGTTTCCCAGAAGTTGGATGCGCTTATGGCAGACGCCAAAATCGGTCCTGAATTGATCGAAAGCCTCGGTCGCGGTCTTTCAACACTTGGAGAGAACGCTGGCAAGCTCGGCGATATGTCCAATGCTTCTGTTGCAACGGAAGATTATGTCAAGAATATGAACAAGGCTTCCCAATCAGCCAGCGCCATGTCGGACGTTTACGCCAAGGCCGCAGCGACTGCGCAGGGAATGAACGAGATCATGGCTAACCTCAACGCCTCCGTAGACGATACGGTTCGTTATCGCAGTGAGGTAGCTGCTCTTGCCAAGAACCTCAATCAACTGAATGCCGTTTATGGCAACATGCTTTCTGCAATGACCATCAAGGGTTAATGTGAACCTATTGTCTAACCAAACACATTGATCCGATATGGCATCCGGCAAACAAAGTCCGAGGCAGAAGATGATCAACATGATGTATCTCGTGTTGACCGCACTGCTTGCGTTGAACGTAACTAAGGAGGTAATTAATGCTTTCGTGACCATCAACGAAAGTGTCTCCTTATCCAAAGAGAATCTCGATAAAAAGAATCAGAACACCTATGCTGCTTTCGCACAGGCCATGTCTGTTGATGCCGCTAAGTACGCGGAGGTCAACACCAAGGCTTCGAATATCAAGAAGTCAGCAGGTGATCTGGTGAAGTTCATCGATGATACCAAATCCATGCTCGTCAACAAGACCGACGGAATCCCAGAAGGTCAGCCTACTCCCGGGCTTCGCGAAATGGAGAAGAAAGACGACTACGATATGCCCACCAATATCATGTGCGGCGATGATCAGAACGGTAAAGGCAAAATCGCTACCGAACTGAAGGATAAGATCGAAGCGTTCAAGAAGGTGGTATTGAGCAACTGTCCGAAGGGCTCTGAAGGCGACTATAAAAAGCGCCTTGACCAACTGCTCAACACCAACGATCCTGAGAAAGTCGAAGACGGAAAACGTACGTGGGAAATGGTCAATTTCTACCACAACCCGGTCGTTGCAACTGTGGCCCTTCTGACCAAGATCCAATCGGACGTCCGTAACGCCGAATCCCAAGCCATCGATGAATTGCTCACCTCTGTGGACAAGAACATCATCAAGCTCGACAAACTCACAGCCAAAGTCATTGCTAACAGTACCGTAGTGACCATCGGTTCCGAGTACCAGGCGGACGTGTTCCTGTCTGCTACCTCATCCACCATGGCTCCTGAAGTGTTCATCGGTGCTGTTACCGATTCAGCAGGCTCCACCACCTGTCGCGGCTGTGACGGTAAAGCGCTTTCGGTTGAGGGCGGCTATGCCAAGTACTCCGATCGTCCGGGTTCAGAGGGCGAAAAGAAATGGGCTGGCGTCATCCGGGTGAAAAAACCAGACGGATCGTATGAGCATTACCCCTTCAACGCTTCCTACGTGGCGCAGAAGCCTAACTCTGTTGTCTCTGCTGACAAGATGAATGTATTGTATATCGGCGTCGATAACCCGATGTCCATTTCTGTACCAGGTGTATCCAACGACAAAGTCAAAGTAAGCATCGAAGGTGGCGGCGGTTCTCTTAAGCCGAACGCTGCAGCAGGCGGAGGCCGTTATATCGCGTCCGTAAGCACAGTTGGAAAAACCACTATTAAGGTTTCTGCCGAAATCGGCGGTAAGGTCATGCCGATGGGAAGTTTCGAGTACCGTGTCAAGCGTGTACCTGATCCTGTAGCGACCCTTGCCAACCAGAAGGGCGGAACAATCAACAAGAACGTCCTGATGGCCGGAACACTGATTCCGGTATTGGAGAACTTCGACTTCGAACTCTATTTCAAGATCACTGAATTCAAGATGACGATCACCGGTAAAGGCCGAGACCTGTTGGAATTCAACGGAACCGGTAACCAGTTGTCGGGCCAAATGCGCGATGCTCTCGCAAAAGTCCGCTCCGGTGATAAGATCTTCTTCGAATACATCAAGGCCAAGATGGCTGCCGGCGCCGATCAGTCGACCCGTTCGCTTCCTGCCTTGGCGTTCTCGATCCAATAACGACAAAGTCACCAACGTTATATAGTCATGAAACTTCGTATCGCTCTCTTCCTTGTCGCCATAAGCATGGCGGGCACCACATTAGCCCAGAACGTGCTCGATGGAGTCTATGTGAAGGAACACACCGCCACCCGTACACCACTGGCTTATCCTTACCTGCGTGAGGCTGACGTCATGTGGTCCAAGCGGATCTGGCGTATCATCGACCTCAGTGAGAAGATGAACCTTCCACTGCGTTATCCTAATTCGAAATCCATCATGGAGCGCAAGAGCCTCATAGACGTCATCATGGATGCCGTCGCTGAAGGATCACTCACGGCTTACAGCTATGCCGATGAGGAGTTCACCTTGCCATTGACCATGAAGGAAATCGAGTCACGGGGCGGTGCGCGTACCGATACGATGAAAATGTCGCGACCTGATCCTCCATACGAAGAGTACGACACCATCATCGCCAAGGAGTTTTCCCGCGATGATGTCATTGCCTATCGTATCAAGGAAGATTGGTTCTTTGACAAGCAGCGCTCTGTCATGGAGGTGAGGATTATCGGTATCGCACCGCTGGTCTTCGCTAAAAACGAAGCAGGCGAGATCCGTGAAGGCAACTTGCGCATCCCGCTGTTCTGGATATACTATCCGGAGGCGCGCAAATTGTTGGCCAATGCGGAGTGTTTCAATCGTTCCAATGATGCTGAACGTCGTTCTTTCGATGACATCTTCCAGAAGCGACTTTTTACCAGTATGATTTACAAAGAATCCAATGTGTACGATCGCCGGATCGAAGATTACAGGCAAGGGCTTAATGCACTGCTTGAATCAGAGCGGATCAAGAGCGAGATTACCAACATGGAGCACGACATGTGGGAATTTTGATCAAGCGTGCCCCCGTCAACGAAAAACCCCGGCCTCACCGGGGTTTTTCTTTTTCAAGCCCACTCAAAACTCAGAGGGATAACAAGAGATCTCGTATGCTCTCCATGAGCCACATGGGAGTCGAAGTCGCACCGCAGATGCCGATTCGTTCCCCAGGTCGAAACCATTCAGGGGATATCTGTTCGGCACTGGTTACAAAATGCGTGTTGGGATTGTTCTTTTTGCATACATCGAAAAGAACCTTGCCGTTGGACGACTTGATGCCAGAAACGAATATGATCCTATCAAAGGATCTGGCAAATGCGGGTAATTGTTGATCACGGTTGGAAACCTGTCTGCACGTCGTATCATTCAGCTCTACATCAACTCCAGCTTCCGACAATGCCCTGTGGATGGCATAGAACTTCTCCGTGCTTTTAGTGGTCTGGCTATACAGGGAGATGCTGCTCGGCATCCGCTCCATATCCAACTCGGCAAGATCTTGGAATACGATGGCTTTTCCACCGACTTGCCCGATCAATCCTTCGACCTCTGCATGACCTTGCTTGCCATATATATAAATCGCCTTTGCTTCGTCTGCAGACTGCCTTACACGGTTTTGCAGTTTCAACACGACCGGACAGGAAGCATCTATCAGCGTGAGATTGTTTTCGATAGCGGTCTGATAGGTGGCAGGTGGTTCGCCATGCGCCCTGATAAGCACTTTCTCATCTCTCAACGAGCTTAATTGTTGGTGGTCGATGATGCGAAGTCCTTTGGCTTTCAAACGAGCTATTTCTTCGTCGTTGTGAACGATATCGCCCAAGCAATACAAATGACCTTCAGCGTCCAGGACTTCTTCAGCAAGGCGTATGGCATACACCACGCCGAAACAAAAACCGGATTGCGAGTCGATGGACACATCCAGCTGCAAGCGGCTGCCTGAAGGACTATCCGAGGCGGAATTTTGAACGGAAGTGCTCAAAGAGTGTGACATTCATCAAAAGCAATAGCAAGGTGTATTGTGTGTCTTCGACAGGTATGGTATGGATGCGTATGCCAAGGTTCTCAAGATCGTTGTAGGTCACTACGGGAAGACTTGTCAGCAGTCCGTTTACGAGTAAGAACGGTATCAGGCAAACCAAATAGGATCGGTAAAAACGTCCCAGCCAAGCGGGGTTTTTCCACCACACATATGCCAGCATCAAGGCTGTCAAAGACAATTTGATGCCCGTGTAAAGTTTGTCCGTATTGGCCAAAGCGACGCACGATAAAATAACAAACCAGGTGGAGGTAATGTTTCGGGCATATGGTCCGATGCGGTCACCTGGCAACAGGATATTCAAGGAGGAGTAAGTGAAAACGCATGCATAGGGAATCGTGAAGAAAAACATCCATTCTTCAACAGGAAGTCCCCAGATCCACCAGCCTATGACGTATTCCGGGTTAAATCCCCAAACTCCCCATGAAGTAAGAAAGTGATCCCAAACAATGAAAAATGCAGCAGTCAGACCGATTGCCGGAAATAATGCTTTCCAGTAGCGGCGGAACCCTAGCCTTTTTTCGAAGGAGAACAGGAATGGAACCGAAATGGAAAACAGATTGATGAGCAGGTAGGTGTACTTCTCCATGAGAACAGGTTCAATGTACGTATCTACGGAGAATTATAGCCTCCTCCTTCGTACAGGTTTTCTGGTCTAGCAGCAATTTCGCTGTTTTGGAATTAAGCGACGGATCGGTGGAATTCGGGAGCAGGCGTATCACCGATCGTTTGTCTACCTCGATGTGCTTGCTCATGTTGAGAAAGGAGGGAAGATTGGTTTCGACGGCCAAACGTAAATAGCGTATCTCCAGGTTGTCCGGGTCCTGTGCTACAGCATTCTCGAAATCGGTTTCGGAACGCTTGCACCAGCTGTATTTGGTTGTAGGAAGGAAGGCGTGCTTGCCCATGAATGCCTCTGTGGCTGCCAGATAACCGGTTACCAACCCTGATTTTTCTTTGCAAGCTTTCAACTGCTCGATAAGTGATGAAGCGACTGACTCATCGTCAGCAGCTTTGGTGAATTTGCTACGGATGTCGTTCATGTCGCAAGCGGACGACATTCCTGCAACAAAGAGCATGAAGAAAAACAGGTGGATGCTGCGTCGCATCAGATGAGATTCAAACGGTATCTGAGCCAGGTACGGACAAGCAGCAGCATTTTCTGGCCATTCGGAATACGGATGCGCTCTTCCCGGACTCTGGCCGCAGGAAGCATCTTGATTTTCTTGAACAATGCCAGGTAATAGATGTAAGCAGTCATCACGCCAAGTCGTGACCCTTTCGGTAAGCGAAGAATGCCTTCGTAAGAGGCATCGAAATCGGCTTGTATGTCAGCTTCGATCGCTGTTTTGGCCGTAGTGTCGAAGCCATGATAATCGACACCAGGGAAATACACTCGACCTCGTTCAATGAAATCGCTTTTCAGATCGCGTAGAAAGTTCACTTTCTGAAAAGCCGCACCGAGTTTCCGGGCAGGCGCGACAAGCGGATCGAATACCGCATTTTCTCCTTGGCAGAATACACGCAAACACATCAATCCGACCACTTCAGCCGAGCCGTAGATATATTCTTCGTAGAGTGCTCGATCGTAGGTTACCGGCTCAAGGTCCATTTCCATGCTGTGCAGGAAGGCATCGATGTAGGACCAATCGATGCCGAAGCGATGCGCCGTATCCTGAAAGGCATGCAGCACCATGTTGGTGCTCATTTTCTGCTCGATCGCCCGTACGGTCTCTTCGCGGAAGCGTGCGAGTAATGTTTTTTTATCCTGGTCGTGGAAGGTATCTACAATTTCATCCGCTAACCTGACAAAGCCGTAAATGGCGTAGATGTAATCGTGATAACGACGATCGAGCATG
>JBJTRB010000092.1:0-2853 GCA_046075925.1 Bacteroidota bacterium
CACAACAAGGAGACCCGCGAACGCATTTTCAGATTCCTATCCGAAGAATCGCCTGACATCATCTGCTTCCAGGAATTCTATACGTCGGAAAACCCAAAGCATCCCATGCCCAACAGAGACACGCTTTTAAGGGTGTTGGGAGCTCCGTTCTCGCATTTACGTTATTCGATCACCTTGCGTGAAACCGACCATTGGGGGATTGCGACGTACAGCAAATTCCCGATCGTCCATAAGGGACAGGTCCGCTTCGACGGTCCGACCAATAATGTCTGTCTTTACTCCGACATTTCCGTGGGAGAGGATACGATCCGAGTTTACAACGTGCACCTGGAAAGCATACGCTTTCGAAAAGAAGATTACCGCTTCATTGAAAACCTGGGCAATGACGAGGTGGAGCAGGATGAACTGGCTGGTGGTTTGAATATTCTAAGAAGACTCAAAAGAGCCTTCGTCAAACGAGCGCGACAAGTGGACAAGATTGAGTCGGAAGTAACCAAAAGTCCTTATCCGGTTCTGTTGTGTGGCGACTTCAACGATACTCCCACCTCCTATGCAGTGAAGCAATTGTCAACAGAATTGAAAGATGCATTTCGTGAGAGCGGAAGAGGATTCGGGAAAACCTACTCAGGACCTTTCCCCTCGTTCAGAATAGACTACATTTTCCATGATAAGCGGATTCGTTCCTTTGATTACCAGACCCACCACGGCAACCTTTCGGATCACTTTCCGATCAGTTGCAAGGTGACATGGAAAATACGCGGGCTATGACCCGATGTCTTTTGATTTTCTGACTCGCTTCAACCACAGCAGATTCATGGCGTTGGGAGTCAATCCGGTGACGGAAGGAGCTACAAGCCGTACTACTTTGTCGTAATACAAGACGATGACGGGAGCTTGCTCCATCACCAGGCCATCCATGGAACGATAGATAGCATAGCGCACCGAATCATCGGTCGCAAGAGCGGAGGCTACGTACAGACTATCGAAAACCGGATTGTGAAAACGGGTATAATTGGGACCTGCAGGAGCGAAGTTGGGAGAATAGAACAACGAGAGGTAGTTCTCGGCATCAGGATAGTCAGCGATCCACGACCCACGGAAGAAGGACAGCTTCTGCTCGGCCACCAACTTGCGATTCACCGCTGCCTGATTCACATCGATATGGATCCGGAATCCCAACTCCTCCCACTGACTTTTGATGAACTCGCACAGGTCCAGATAACTGGAGGTGGTACTCAGCACGATTTCGGGTAATCCTTTTCCTTCCGGATGACCCGCACGACGAAGAAGCAATCTCGCTTTTTGAGGATCATAGGAATAGCCGATGGAAGAATCAGGCAGAAAGGACGGAAGTCCTGGAGGAACAAAACCGTAGATACCCGGAGTTCCCATGTTGTTCCGTAAATAGAGCATCATGCCTGCACGATCGAAACCGAGCGACAGCGCCCTTCTGATATCGGCGTCGAGCAAAGGAGAAGAAGCGTTCACCGCCGCATCCGAATCGACCAGTATGCCGAGGTATTCCGTATTCAGGTAGGGCCCGCACTGAAGCTCGAACTTCCCCTGATGACGCTGTTGCAATCGGCCATCGGGCGTGAGCAATTCGTCCTTGTAAGAAGCGTCCAGTCCAGAGATGAAATCCAATCGCCCCTGCAGGAATTCCAGGAAAGCACTTTGCTTGTCAGTTATGAAACTAACGGCGATCGCATCCAAGTAAGGAAGTCGACTGCCTGCCTCCACCTCGAAGTAGTTGGGATTGCGGTGCATGACCAGCTCGACCCCCTCCTTCCAGAAAGCCAGCATGAATGGTCCGGTACCGCACGGATGACTCCTGAAATCGGCTCCATAGGCTTTGACCACTTCTTCTGGTACCACAGAGCAATAGGGCATCGCCAAAAGGGAAAGAAAAGCAGGCGACGGCCTGGACAAACGGATCTGAACCGTGCTGTCGTTGATGGCCGTAACACCATCCAGACGACCATTCGGTCCTTTTTTAACTGCCCCCAATACCCATCCGCCGGGTGAGGCCAAGAGCGGATCCGTAAGCCGATTCAAACTGAATACGACATCCGAAGCCTTTACCCTTCGGGTAAAAACACCGTCCTTTTCAACGACTCTATCTAATTGTTTTCCATAGAAATATACATCATCACGTAAAGTGAATGTATAAGTCAATCCACTGTCTGAAATGGTCCACGAACGGGCGATGGATGGGCGGACGCGCAGCGAAGAATCCAGTTCGACCAGACCGTTGTAGAGCTGCTGACAAACCCAGATGTGTGACTGGTCCTTTGAAAAGGCGGGATCAAGTGATAAGATTCCTGATGCGTCGTTGTAACGAAAAACCGTTTTGCCGGCGTGATCCAGCGATGGCTGACCACAACCCGAAATCAATGCGGCAACAAGTATGATTGGCAAGAACCGTCTGAACACGCTACAAATTTATCCTCCTGCCCGCTCGCTGACCCGCTCCATTTGGCGAATTATCCACTTTTTCAGTGCGCGTATTATTATGTTAAATACCGGACTTGGAGGTTTTCTGCAACGCAGTCATTGGTCTATATTTGCGGCCCATGCAGCCGACTGTCGCCTTTCATACCCTCGGGTGCAAACTCAATTTTGCAGAGACATCAACCCTCGGCAGGCAGTTGAGGGATGCAGGTTTCCTGAAGGTCGACTTCGAGTCGGCAGCCGATGTGTATGTCATCAACACCTGCTCAGTAACGGACAATGCAGACAAAGAGTGCCGCCAACTGGTAAGAAAGGCTGTTGCAACCAATCCGGATGCTTTCGTCGCGATCGTGGGTTGCTATGCACAACTTCAACCTGAGGAGATCGCCTCCATCGAAGGTG
>JBJTRB010000093.1:0-4242 GCA_046075925.1 Bacteroidota bacterium
GCATCGTATGATCTTAACAAAACAGAAGAGGCGCTGTTTTATCATCTCCTGAAATTAACAATTGTTCATTTCGTATTCAAGTAGTGTAAGTACAAAGTGTTACGATGAACATGACTATCAACAACCGGTGAATTTTGTACAAGGACAGTTACTTACCAACGTTATCAACCGACTAATAATAGATACATATTTATTTTAAAATTAAAAGATATAGTATTGATATGACTGACTGAAATCACTTCACCTCTTTTTTTCGCTGTCTTGTTACCACCTATCTTTGACCCCGTCATGCAGTTCTCCGTTGCCAAAGGATTCGTAGAAGCGCCAATCGATCCATCCATCGATCTTTTCGCTGAAATCGCCGCGTTGAAAAAATCAAAACAAGCGGTGATCCTGGCCCACTACTACCAGGATCCCGATATCCAGGACGTAGCCGATTTTATCGGAGATAGTCTGGGACTGGCACGCCAGGCGGAGAAGACGGATGCGAAGATGATCGTTTTCGCCGGGGTCCATTTCATGGCTGAAACAGCTAAGATCCTTAATCCGGAAAAAAAAGTCGTGTTGCCTGATCTCAATGCGGGCTGCTCGCTCTCCGACAAATGTCCTCCGGACGCGTTCGCTCGATTCAAAAAACAGCATCCGGATCATCTGGTCGTCAGCTACATCAACTGCAGCGCAGCCATCAAGGCGATGAGTGACATCATTTGCACCTCGTCCAATGCAGTTGCCATCGTTGAAAGCCTTCCTCGCGAACAGAAAATCATTTTTGCTCCTGATAAGAATCTCGGCCGATATGTGATGAAAAAAACCGGAAGGGATATGGTGCTGTGGGATGGATCCTGCATGGTCCACGAACTCTTCTCTGCTGAGAAAATCGCCCGACTGAAAGCGACTCATCCCAATGCGCAACTCATCGCCCATCCTGAATGCGAAGAACCTGTACTCGCACAAGCTGACTTCATCGGATCTACCACTGCGCTGCTGAAACGCGTGCTTTCGACCGATTGCCAGGAATTCATTGTTGCAACCGAAGCCGGCATTCTCCATCAGATGGCGAAATCGGCTCCTGGAAAGAAACTGATTCCTGCTCCGCCCGACAATCTGTGTGCCTGCAACGAGTGTCCTCACATGAAGCTGAACACCCTGCAGAAATTATATCTTTGTATGAAGCACGAAGTGCCTGAGCTGTTGATGGACGAAGACCTGCGTTTGAAAGCCTTGTCACCGATCCGTCGCATGCTGGACATATCCGCACAAGCCGGCGTGTGAAGCAACCTCATGCGTTTATTAACCCTATTCGGAATCCTCTTTTCTTTCGCACTGGCTGCGCAAAACACCGTACAGGATGGTCCGACCGTTTTTCGTTACCCGAATGGAACCGTTTCAAGCGAGGGAGTGTTGAGAAACGGAAAACCCGATGGATACTGGAAAACCTATTTTGAAAGCGGTAGACTGAAATCGGAGGGAAACCGAGTCGACTTCAAACTTGACAGCTGTTGGGTGTTTTACAATGACAGTGGCGATGTCACTGCTCGATATTGGTACAAGGGCGGCATCAAGAACGGCCCGCAACTGAATTATCATCCAGGCGGAGCTCTTCGTTCAGAGGAAAACGATTCAATGGGTGTTCGTACAGGTGTTTCGCGGTTTTACGACACCTCTTCTCGTTTACGCAAATCCATTCCATACACCAACGGGGTCGAAAACGGGATGTCGAGAGAATATGACACCACCGGGACGCTTGTTACCGTCACGTTTTATCGGAACGGCTTCTTTCAACGCGAAGAAAAAATAAACCGCAGAGATAAAGCGGGCCTTCGCCAAGGTGTTTTCCGGGATTATTATCCATCCGATCAATTGAAAAACGATGGTAGTTATACAGATGATCTGAAGGATGGACTTTTCAAAGAATATGCTGAAGATGGACGGGTTGTCAAGAAGGAAGAATACAGGATGGGCGAGCTGATCATCGACGAGAAGGAGGAGAAAGAGAAGTTCGAAGTGATGCGCAATTATTTTCCTGACGGATCGGTTCGCATCGTAGGCACGTACAAGAAAGGGATGCCCGAAGGATTTTTCAGGCAGTACGATAGCGAGGGAAACCTTGATTCAGGAAAAGTATATGCCGGAGGACGCCTGCTCAGACAAGGTCGCATCGATAATCAGGGACGCGAACAAGGAGAGTGGAAAGAGTTTTATGAAAGCGGAAAAATCAAGTCGATCGGCAACTACGTAGACGGAAAAAAAGAAGGAAGCTGGAGAAATACGTTCGAGAACGATTCAGTCGAGCAGATCGGATCGTATGTGAATGGAAGGCCCGACGGTCCCTGGAAATGGTATTATCCTGACGGACACATCCGCCGGGAGGAGACCTATGAAAAAGGGAAAGAGAACGGCGTCATGAAGGAATACGGTGATGACGGATCGTTGTTGGCTGAAGGGGCCTACATCAACGGCCTACAAGACGGCGCATGGCGATTTAGAATCGCCGAATACATTGCAGAGGGGTCGTTTATCGAAGGAAAAGAGGATGGCGTTTGGAAACAACACTACACCGACGGCACACTTTCGTTCGAGGGAGAATTCCTGGACGGACAAGAAACAGGCGCACACCGCTATTACTATCCCAATGGAAAAATCCGCGAAGCGCGGAATTATCGTCTTGGCGTACCCGATGGCGTATGGACTGTTTTTGATGAGAACGGTACACCCGTCGTGACCGTTATGTTTCGCGGAGGCGAGGAAATCAAGATCGAAAATGAAGAATTACCCCGCGGAGAACCCGGCGAGTGAATTTTTCAAACCGCTGTTTGCGTTTCGTCTCATGTGAACGTCGTTTTGTCGTGACAGATTTTTGCGATGATATCCGCTGTCTATTTTTGAGCGCTTAATTCAACCACGAATGAAAAAGACCTTGACCATCCTTTCTTTTCTGTTTATCACCCAATTACTCTCCGCCCAGCAATGGGGCGCATTCACCTTATACAGTACACAAAACAGCACTACCGCCTATCTGGTCGATACGAATGGAACGACCCACCATTCCTGGACAGGCATGAGCGCCGGCACAGGCTACTCTTCTTATTTGATGCCGGGCGGAACACTCGTGCGCAGCATCCGTGTTTCCGGCACACAGCTTTCTGGCGGAGGCATGACCGGAGGTGTACAGAAGGTGGCGTGGGACGGAACACTTTTGTGGAACTTCGTTTATTCATCGGCCACCTATTGTCTGCACCACGACATCTGTCCGCTTCCGAACGGCAACGTGTTGATGATATCGTACGACGTAAAAACCGCGATGGACGCTACTAACGCCGGGTCTTCCACAGCGCACACCATGTGGTCAGAAAAAATAATGGAGGTGCAACCGACCGGACTTAACACCGGAACGGTCGTTTGGGAGTGGAAGCTTTGGGACCACCTTACACAAAGTGTTAATGCCGCAAGAGCTAATTACAATGCAAGCACCCTAAATCATCCGGAGCTGTTGGACATCAACTATTCGAGCACATCTACCGACTGGGTGCACATGAATGGCATCGATTATAATCCGGACCTCGATCAGATCGTTATCGGTTCGCACAACCTGAATCAGGTATTTGTCATTGATCACAGCACGACCACCGCAGAAGCCGCGTCACACAGCGGAGGCAACTCAGGAAAGGGCGGCGATTTCCTGTATCGTTGGGGCAACCCGGCATCGTATGGAGCCACCGGCACGCGCATTTTCAATGTGGTACACGATGCACACTTCATTCCATCGGATTGTCCGAACGCCGGCTACATTGTCGGGTATAACAACAATGGAATTTCAGCAACGGCCAGTTGTGTAGATATGGCCGCCCCTCCTTACGATGGATACAACTACTTATTGAACCCGGGATCAGCCTATGCGCCCTCCACTTATACCAAGCGCATCAATTGCAACGGACACAATAGCAACATGGGTAACTCACAGCAGCTGCCCAATGGAAATTCGTTGATCTGTATAGCACAAGGCGGCATCATAAAGGAAGTCGACTCGGTTGGAAACCTGCTTTGGAGCATCACACCGGGCGGCACCCAACCCCAGGCGTTCCGTTATTCAGCTTGTTATGTAAGCGGCACGCCCCCAACCACTCCGTCAATCATCGAAAACGCCGGAACGCTTGATGCCGGAACAGGTACATCATTCCAGTGGTACGAGAACGGAGTCGCGATTCCTGGCGCAACCGGTCAGCAACTCATTCCACAAAACAA
>JBJTRB010000094.1:0-9502 GCA_046075925.1 Bacteroidota bacterium
GTGATCGAAGGCAATTCCGATATCCAATACGGATTCAAGGGTCGTGTATCCCGCTGGGAAAGGTATTTCGAAGTGTGGGTAGAAATGTCGCCTGTCGCTCAGTTTCTCGGTGTAACGTTCTCTGAATTCAAAGAGGCGCCGATCATGATCGGAGGCGGCATGCACAGCGACTATGTGCGCATGTTGTTCCTCTCTGGAATCATCGGTGCGGCCGTTTACATCCTGTTCCTGCTCACGTTACCCTTGAATTGGTCCAAGCTGCGAAAGCCGGAACGCTTTCTTTTCTTCACCACCTATTCTGCGCTGATGCTTTATTCGGTCAGCACACTGCCACTCTTGTATCTGCCTTTCCTGAACTACGTCTTTCCGGTACTCGTATTCGTCCTGTTGCCTTCAAAGAGGGCTTATCCTGTCAACAACGTACCGCCCCGACTTCGGCAATCACTACCGGAACCTGAATCTCCATCCGGAACGCCTTCCATTGCATGAACCGCCCGGTGATCGTCCTGCTTGGGAAAATCCCTCCGCCCTACATGGGTCCGGCGATCGCCACACAGATCCTGTTGGCTTCCTCCTTGAAGGAGCATTGTCGCCTGATTCACCTCGACACCCGTGCCCATCGGTCACTGCAAGAAATGGGCAAGTGGAGTCTTACAAAAACGATACGCACCCTCTTCATCTATTCCAGGATGAAATGGTTGATGATCCGGTATCGCCCCGACTTGGTCGTAGTACCCATCTCCCAATCGGTGAGTGGTTTCGTCAAAGACGCGATCTACGTGTTGATCGCCCGTTCATTCGGCAGAAAAGTGGTGCTCCACCTCAGGGGCAGCGATTTCAGGAATCGGTATGAAAAATCTTCCGAAGCGTTCCGTCGGTTCGTGCGTTTCATTTGCAGGCAATCTTCGGGTGTGATCGTCCAGGGTGAAAAGTTGAAAGCCGTTTTTTCAGGACTGTTTCCCCCGGATCGTGTCCACGTAGTTCCCAACGGTGCCGATTATTCCTTGCCCAAGCGAAGCCGGGCAGACAATGATCCGGAGGTACGACTGCTTTATCTGGCTAATCTTCAGTCCTCCAAAGGCATCATCGATCTGCTGGACGCCGTCGAAATCCTGAAAAGTCGCGGAATCAACGAATTTTCATTGGATGTGGTGGGCGACTGGCGCGAAGAAGAAACGAAACGAACCGCGCTGGCTGGCGTACAACGCAGCGGTTCGCCGGTCCGTTTCCATCCTCCGGCCACCGGCAACGCCAAATTGCAGTATCTGGTCGAAGCCGATGTGTTCATTTTCCCGCCCCGTGCTCCCGAAGGTCACCCTTGGGTGATTGTTGAGGCGCAAGCTGCTGGCCTTCCGATCGTCGCAACCGATCAGGGCGCAATAGCAGAGGCAGTGGAAGATGGGAAAAGCGGCTTCATCGTCCAGGGAAAACAACCCTTGGCGATTGCTGACAAGTTGGAACGATTGATCGCAGATAGTTCCCTGCGTCAAGCGTTCGGAAGTCGCAACCGGACCATCTACCTCGAACGATACACCGAGGCAGCCATGGTCAAGAAGTTCCGCGAGGCGATTGGACGTCTCACGGGCCAACCTGTTTGAATAAAGATGCAACAACTGGTACAACAACTACGCAATGGCGAAATGCAGCTTCTGGAGGTGCCCTTTCCCGCATTGCCCTCCGGTTGTGTACTGGTCAGGAATCATTTCTCCGTCATATCGACCGGAACCGAGGGGAAGACGGTCAAGGATGCCAGGGCCGGACTGATCACCAAAGCGCGCTCTCGTAAAGAAGATGTGGCCAAAGTGCTGAAGGCGGCGCGGACGTACGGACTGCTCGATACCTACCGAATGGTCATGAACCGACTCGATGCACCGTCTCCGCTCGGCTATTGCTGCGCCGGTGAAGTGATCGCCATCGCTTCCGATGTGACAGGTTTGAAAGTAGGCGACCGTGTTGCATGCGGTGGTAATACCGCCGTGCATGCCGAAGTGGTCGCAGTGCCGATGAATCTGTGCGTGCGCATCGATACTACGGTTCCGCTCGATTCTGCTGCATTCACTACGTTGGGCGCCATCGCGCTGCAAGGTGTGCGTCAGGCCGATCTTCGGTTGGGTGAAAACTGTGCAGTCATTGGCCTCGGTTTAGTGGGACAACTCACAATACAATTACTCAAAGCGTCGGGAGTGAAAGCCTTCGGAATCGATGTCGATCCGCGGCCGGTCCGACTAGCGTCGACGTGCGGTGCTGATCTGGCATTGGAACGCAACCGCGAGGACCTTGAAAACGTGTTGCTGGAAGCTACCGGCGGACACGGTGTGGATGCCGTCATCATCACGGCGGCAGCCGATTCTACGGATCCTATCGATCTGGCCGGCGTGATAGCACGAAAGAAAGGAAGAGTCATCGTGGTAGGAGCTGTTCCTACCGGTTTCAAACGGACGCACTACTTCAGGAAAGAACTTGATTTGCGGATGTCGGGCTCCTATGGCCCGGGCCGTTACGACAGCGAATACGAAGAGGGTGGAATCGATTACCCGTATGCCTATGTTCGGTGGACAGAAAACAGGAACATGCAGGCCTTTGCGGAATTGTTGAGAGAAGGCAAGTTGAAGGTCGACCAACTGGTATCACATCGGTTCGCTTTCAACGAAGCGGTAAAGGCATATGATATGATTGTCGAACGTACCGAACCGTTTACCGGAGTGGTGCTGGAATACGATACACAAGCGGAGTTGCTTCCTTCGGTTCAACTCAAAGAGCAGTCGTTCGATGCCTCTTTACCGAATATCGGACTGGTAGGAGCAGGATCCTTCGCTCAGTCGTTCTTGCTGCCTGCGATAAAAGGGCATGCCGGCATGGTGATGCTGGCCACTTCTCGTCCTAATGCAGCACGCGATATCGGTCAGAAGTTCGGCTTCGCAGCAGTCACGGGCAATTCCGAAGAGGTATTCCGCGACTCGCGCGTCAATACTGTTTTTGTGGCTACGCGACATGACTCCCACGCCTCGTATGTCCTACGTGCCCTGGAGGCGGGGAAGCACGTGTTCGTGGAGAAACCGCTTTGCCTGGATCCGACTGAATTGGATGCCATCCGACAGCGGCTTGCTTCAGGGAGTAGTCGGCTCATGGTCGGTTTCAACCGTCGCTTCGCGCCATTCACCCGTACCTTGAAAGAGAAAATGGCAGTCGGTAGCGCCATTGCCATCCACTACCGTATCAACGCTGGAACGGTACCGCCCGATCATTGGGTGCATGATCCCAAAATCGGCGGAGGCCGTATCCTGGGTGAAGCATGTCATTTCATCGACTACTGCATGTACCTGGCTGGTGCTCCCATCACCCATGTTTCGGCCGTAACGCTGGATGTTCAGGGTGGAAAGCAGGATACCGTCGCCATCCAGCTGCGATTCGCCAATGGCAGCATCGCTTCCATCGATTATTTTTCAAACGGTAATCCGCACGTTCCGAAGGAGCGTATCGAAGTGTTCAGCCGCGGATCAGTGGCCGTGATAGAAGATTTCAAAGTGCTCTCTCTCTTTGGAAAATCGACCCAGCGGGAATCGATGAATCAGGATAAAGGGCATGCAGCCGGCATCCGCGCTTTTCTGGATAGTATTCGCAATGGCACAGTTACTCCCATCCCGTTCGATGAGATCGATCTGGTCACCAGAGCCACCTTTGCCGTGGTCGAATCCGCCGCGATGAATGGAACCTCTATCCGTCTTTGATTCACCGTATCCTTTACCATGGGAACTTCGGAGCAGCCATCCAACTGGGCAGAGGCATCAGGCAAGCGGAACGATCAGGTCGTCGACAGACTGCTGGAGAATGCCATAGCCGATGACTTCAAGGGATACGATCCGTATGATGTGCTAAAAAGCAGCTTCCCCTTCAGTGTATTCGGTACGTTTGCGGCCGCCGTCGCCACACAGTTGCACAAACGTAATCCGATCAACGTCCGTCCGCTCTTGGGCATCAAGAAGGATGTGAACCCGAAAGCGGTCGGGTTGATGCTGGATGCAGTCAGCGGATTGCAACAACTGCATCCCGAACGTGACTACCGTAAAACGCTTTCGCAATTGTTCGAGCTGGCGGAGTCAAGCGTGAGCAAAGGATTCAGTGGTGCTTGCTGGGGATATGATTTCGCATGGGCCAGTCCGGGTAAATACCTGCCACCGTTCGCACCCAGCGGTGTCGTCACGGCGTTCATGGTGAAAGGGCTGCATCGGTATTTCCTTGTCACTGGCGATCCGCGAGCGCGACGATTAATCGAAAGTGCTGCCACCTTCGTGCAACAGGACTTGCAACGTACGACGGATGCAACCGGGATAGCAATCAGTTACACGCCGTTCAAACGCGACATCTGTTACAATGCCAGTCTGCTGGCAGCTGATATTTTGGCACGAACCTATTCCATGACAGGGGAGGAGCAACTACTAAAGCTCTCTCACGCAGCCTCACAGTATGTTATAGCTCGCCAGCAGCCTGACGGACGGTGGAATTATTCGCTGGACGAGTCTTCCGGAAGGGAGCGCGAGCAGGTCGATTTTCATCAGGGGTATGTGATCGATGCGTTGCAGTCGGTAGCGGAGTTGACAGGAAGCGTTCCAGCCGGTACTGCGGAGGCAGTGAGAAAGGGCTTGGATTTTTACCAGGCAAAGCAATTCACTCCCGAAGGACGGAGCCTCTGGCGGTATCCCAAGCGTTACCCGGTCGATATCCATAATCAATCGCAAGGCATCATCACCTTCTCGCGAGCGGCACGCGCCTTGAAAAATCCGGCCTATGCAGCGTTTGCAACGACCATAGCAGATTGGACAATGGATAACATGTATGATTCCCGCCGGGCTTCATTCCATTATCGCAAGTATCCCCTTCTTGCTAATCGTATCCCATATCTTCGTTGGTCGAATGCATGGATGATGGTGGCGTTGGTCGAACTTCAATTCACGCTTCGCTGAAATCATCCATCGACCTACACATGCGCTTCCTGTTTTACCTCGGACATCCGGCACACTTTCATCTTTTCCGGGTGGTGATCGATCGGCTGAAAAGCGAAGGGCATGCTGTTTCCATTCTCATCAAGAAAAAGGATATCCTGGAAGACCTCGTTCGGCGACAAGGTTGGGCCTATACGAATATCAATCCGGAGGGAAGAGCCGACAACAAGCTGGCGATCGCCTGGAAGTTGCTCAAGCGGGACGTGGAAGTTCTCAAGCATGTCCGTTCGTTCCGACCGGATGCAATGGCAGGCACCTCGGCCGAAATCGCCCATATCGGTCGGCTCACCGGCATACCTTCCTATGTGTTCAATGAGGACGATGCGGATGTGGTACCGCTCTTCGCAAGACTTGCGTACCCGTTTGCGACCCGCATCGTCGCGCCGGATTGTTGCAGGGTGGGCCGCTGGGAGAAAAAGCGAATCGCATATGCCGGATATCACGAGTTGGCATACCTGCATCCGAATCACTTCCGTCCGGATGCCCGCCTTGTGCAGCAGTTGCACCCCGAAAGTCCCTATTTCTTATTGCGCTTCGCTCGATTGACTGCCCATCACGATACCGGCAGGGGAGGCATCACCAGAGAAGTGGCTGGCCGGTTGGTTGCGCAATTGGAACCACATGGGCGGATCTTCATCACGTCGGAGCGTCCGCTTGAACCCGAGTTCGAAAAGTACCGGATCAGCATCGACCCGCTGCTCATCCACCATGCGTTGGCTTTCGCCACTCTATATATAGGAGACAGTCAGACCATGGCGGCAGAGGCGGCGGTACTCGGCACCCCGGCGATCCGGTTCAACGACTTCGTAGGCGAAATCGGTTACCTGGCCGATCTTGAGCAACGCGGACTTGCTTACGGCATCCGCTCGAGTCAGTCCCGAACGCTCTACGAAACAGTTGACCGGCTGCTGTCAGACAAGGAGGAGACCAAGCGAGTATTCCATGCCAATCGTCAGCGGATGCTTGCCGAAAAAATCGACTGCGCTGATTTTTTTTATCGGATAATCGTGAGAGCCGACTTGAATGGGCAACGTTAGTCGACCAGCAATGAGTTGAGTGTCATCACTCAGATGTCATGGGCCAAGAGTGACTCGAATAGCTACGCCTGATTTCTTCGACGCTGCCCCATTGTCATTCACCCTGTATTCGGCGCCAGTCACGGATTTAAGTGGGTTTTTTATTGGTAAAGTGACCTGACTGTTTATATTGCATAGGCGAAAAAACATTATCGGAATAATACCTGGCTTTTTTTCCGGCTTAACATGGACACACACCTTGCGGCCGGTAAGTAGCGGGACAGAATTAGTCGACTTCTTACACTTCGGTAACCCCGGGTTCCTTCCTGCGAAAAAGGGAAGGAATCCGGGATGAAGTGCCCTCCAACAGGTGGATGGTACGCCTCGGACGCAGAAAATGAAAAAGCAGAACGGCAAAAGCGGTAATTCAAGGAAATTGCAACTGCGATTCCTGAATTTCGCTCCTTTTATCGGTACCGGTGCCTTATCCACCGCAGCCATCACTGCCCCCGCTCCTAATCCGGGTCGTAGAAGGCGTGAATACCTGCAGCTGGAGAAGATCGGCGGCATGGACTCAGCCGTGCGCGATTTCATTCTTCAATATCTTGACCTCGCCAGCCCTTTCGTAACCATCTTGCGCACTTCAGGGGTAGCCGGATTGAGTCAGCTCAACAAAACCATGAATGCCATCGTGAACCTCAAACGGTTGAACGATGTGCGCGAAACCAATAAGTTCCTTTATACAGTCAACAATCATCTCGCAGACGGTGGGTATTTCATCGGTTGCGTCGAAACCAAGTATGTCCGCAAACAGCGCATTCTTCGTCGTTATCCTGCTGGAATCGGGCATGGATTAGTAGCGGTGGATTACGTCTACAAGCGTTTTTTACCAAAGTTCCCGGTAACGGCCTCCCTTTGTCGCCGACTTTCAGGTGATCAAAATAAGACCATGTCGTGTACGGAAACACTCGGGCGGTTGTATGCTGCAGGTTTCGAAGTGATAGAACGCCGGTTCATTGGCGGGAACTTGTATGTCGTAGCTCGTAAAGTAAAACAGCCGTTGTTCGATTATGAGCCGGTCTATGGTCCGGTCTTCCGGATGCGTCGCCACGGCAAGAATGGTAAACCCATTTTCGTCTATAAGATGCGCACCATGCATGCGTACTCCGAGTTCATCCAACAGTACGTGTACGACCAAAACCGATTGGCCGAAGGCGGTAAGATGAAAGATGATTTCCGCGTCTCTTCGCTGGGCAAGTTTGCCCGCAAATATTGGATTGACGAATTGCCGATGATTTGGAATTTATTCAGAGGTGATTTGAAATTGGTGGGTGTTCGTCCGCTGTCAACACATTATCTCTCCCTTTATTCGGATGAGCTGAAGGCGCTGCGTCAGCAGCACCGTCCTGGTCTGGTGCCGCCGTTTTATGCCGATATGCCCAAGACCATCGAGGAGATCCAGGCTTCCGAACTTCGTTATCTCATGGCGCATCAGCGCAGCCCGATGATGACCGACCTGCGCTATTTTTTCAAAGCGGCATGGAACATCTTGTTCCGAAATGCCCGCTCGAAGTAAGTCGACGGCTGTTCCATTTCTTTTGATAAGTATTTTGTAGGCAGCGCCTGACAGCGCAACCTCCGCGGATTGAATCCGTACCGGAGCGGATAATCCTTTCGCTCCCATGCTCAAGAAGTCATCTCTTACGGTTGTGCTGTTGTTGATCACTCAGCTGACAGCCTTCTCGCAGCACCTGTACAACAGCGACTTGTACGATTTCCTGGATGAATTGGCTAATTCCAAAGCCATTGTGCTGAATTCGGCGGTGAAGCCTTATCCACGGGAAGCCATCGCGCTGAAATTGAAAGAAGCGGATGCCAACCGTTCCATGCTGACCAAGCGCCAGCAGGCGCAGTTGGACTTCTACAAGAGAGAATTCGTTCGCGAATTGCCGACAGGTAAAACGGAGCAGTCAGGATTAGAGTGGATCGGCTATGCGTATCAGAACGAATCCTTTTTTCTGAAAGCGAGTCCGATTGTCGGGTATTCGGTTTGGATGAACGACTCCGGCACGATTTATCGGCGATGGGGCGGGGCAGAGGCCTACGCCAGCGTGGGTGGATTCAGTATGTCGGCCAGTCTGCGCGACCAGCACGAGAGCAAGCGATTCACCAGCCCGATCACGCCCGATGCCGATTACCTGAATCAATTCCCTACCTCCAACTATAAACCCGACAACAAAGGCGGAGGCGATTACGATGAGAGTCGCGGTCATGTCGCCTACACGTGGAAATGGGGCAGGGTAGGGGTGGCGATGGACCAGGTTGCGTGGGGGGATAATTACAATGGGTCGAATATCCTCTCCGGTCGAGCGCCGGTGTACCCTTCTTTGCAATTGCATCTGCAGCCTGTCCGCTGGCTGGATTTCCATTATTTCCATGCCTGGTTGAAGTCGGATGTGGTGGATAGCGCACGGATTTACAGTAACGGGTCGACTAGCCGGCTGGTGATGCGACCCAAATACATGGCGGCGAACCTGTTCACCTTCACTCCCTTGAAATACCTGCAGTTTTCGGTGGGGAATTCGATCGTTTACAGCGATGAAAACGTGAATCCGGCCTATTTGATCCCATTCCTTTATTACAAGGCCGTCGACCGAGCACTTAACGGCTACTCCAACCTGGGCAATCAGTTGGGCGAGAACAGTCAGCTGTTCTTCAACCTTTCTTCCCGGAACATCAGGAACGTACACCTGTATGCATCGATGTTCGTGGATGAGGTGGCGTTGGGCGACATTTGGGAAAAGAAGCGGCAGTCCAACTTCATCTCCTTGAAAGCCGGAGGTAGGTTGAGCAACCTGTTTGTGGACGACCTGTTCCTGACCGCGGAGGTGACGGTAACCCGACCGGTGACGTATCGACATTATATAGAAACGGCCGACTTCGCTACCAGCAGTTACCGGATGGGGCATTACCTGGGCGATAACAGCGCGGAGGTCTATCTTTCGGCGGCCTGGAAGCCGACTGCCAAGTTGTGGCTGGAAGGTTCCTACACGGCGGCTCGGAAAGGGGAGGAGTACATGTACACTGGGCAGTCCGGGACGGCTGGTTCAGGTAAAGGGCTGCCCTTTTTAGCCGAGGCGCTTTGGAGTACATCCGACCTCCAATTCCGTGTCCGCTATCAGCCCGTTTACGGTGCCTGGTTGTTCGCCGGAGCTGCCCTGACCGACCATTCCGGGCCGATGGATCCGGTCTATTCGATGCCCAACTTTCAGGGTCGATTGACGACGTTTCAGGCTGGAGTGAATGTGGGGTTTTGAGGAGAGCTGAATAGTCCGATTAGTCTGAATAGTCCAAATAGTCGACGACTCCTTAGACTCCCGATCGGTTTCCGGTTCCCGGTTTCCGGTTCACTTCCTGCTGACCCCGACTCCTTCGACTCCCGATCGGTTTCCGGTTCACTTCCTGCTGACCCCCGACTCCTTCGAC
>JBJTRB010000095.1:0-20402 GCA_046075925.1 Bacteroidota bacterium
CGCAAAAAGCGCGCACAGAAAAAACAGAATGACAAAAAGGAATCGCATGCCGATGTATCGCAGGTAGTAAAGATAGCGAAGGGAAGCATGGCAGTAAAGGGGGAAACCCTTTATTCCCAGCGGAATAACCTCACCGCAAGCGCATAAATCGCAATTCCCCAGATGGCAAGTACGCCCAATTGGGGTAGTACGTCGACAAACCCGGCCCCTTCGAATGCAACGCGTCTTAACGCATCGTTCAGATAGGTGAGCGGAAGCACGGCGCTGACTTTTTGCAGCCACCACGGAAAAACATCCACCGGAAAAAACGTAGCACTCAACAAGAATTGTGGCAACGTAAAGAGGTTGGCGATGGGAGGTATGGAACTCTCGTTCTTGGCTATACCCGAGACGACAAACCCCACACCCATGAAAACAACAAGCCCTGTGGCCGACAACAATAATAATTGCAGGACGGTCCAAAAGCCATTGATCAGCGTGAATCCGAATGCGAAATGCCCGATAAGAATGATGAGCAACGAGCCACACAACTGAAAAAGCAATCTGGCCAGCGCTTCACCTAAGATGATATAGGGACGAGCAATCGGTGTTGCAAAAAATCGCTTCAACACCAGCGACTGACGAAGCGAGAAGAAAACGAACGCTGTACCGAAAACGCCGGCGCTAAGAATGGAAAAACCTAATTGTCCGGGAAGGATGAAATCGATGGTCTGATACCTGCGTCCTGTTATCTCATGAACACGCAAGACAGCAGGCGGAGGAAGCGCCTTCAGGGCTGCTTCGGTTTCTTCGGGTAATTGTTCGCTGATCAACTTCAGCCGCTCCGCATTCCTGTGATCGATCAAACCCACAATGGCTGAACGAACGAAACGCGCTCTTTCACGGGAAGCTTGCGAGGAGAGAATATCGATGCGTATCGAATCTCCTGAGGCGTTCATGCCGATGTCGATCACCGCATCGATCCTGCCTTTTTGCAAAAGGTCTTGTTGTTGTACGGCTTCTTTCTCCGATCTGAAACGTAGTGCCCCGGAATTTTTCAGGTCATTGAAAAGAGTAAGGGTGGTATCGGATGTCGGCGACAAACAAACATCCAAACGAATATTGCCGGTTTGGATGAATCCGAACACGAGGATGAACACCAAGGGGAATACCAAACTGAAAATGATGGCAGAGGGGCTCCTGCGCATGGAGCTCAGACTAGCCTGGGTGATTGCCAGCATCGCCTTCCACTGGCGATAACCTGCTGAGTTGTGTTGGTCGGTGATCTTCATTCGTCGCGCCATTCATGACCCGTCAGGGAAAGAAACACGTCTTCCAGATTGGCCTTCTTCACTTCTTTTTTCCGTTCAAATCCAGATGCGACCAGCCGATCGATCAATCGGTCAGGCGCATCAAGTGCGATGATCTTTCCTCGTTCAACTATCGCCACCCGGTCGCACAACTGCTCGGCTTCATCCATGTAATGGGTCGTAATGACCACTGTGGCGCCCTGATCTCGGATGGTCCTGATCAGGTCCCATAAATTCCTTCTCGCCTGCGGATCCAATCCGGTCGTTGGCTCGTCCAGAAAAACGATGCGTGGACGATTGATGAGTGTGGTGCAGACCGAAAAACGTTGTTTCTGTCCGCCGGAAAGTTCCTTGTATTTAGCCTTGGCTTTATCCTGCAGACCTACTGCAGTAAGCATTTCGGACGTGTTGACCGGGCGGTCGTACAGTCCGGAAAAAAGGCGAAGTTGTTCGGTAAGCGTAATATTCGGATAATATCCTGCGGCCTGAAGTTGAACGCCGATCAACTGCTTGATGTCTTGTGGGCTCGTGTCGACCGAAAGACCGCAAACGTGCACGGAACCTGAGGTCTTTTTTCGAAGCGTCTCGATAATTTCCAACGTGGTCGTCTTTCCGGCTCCATTGGGACCCAACAAGCCGAATATCTCCCCTTCGTGCACAGAGAAGGAGATGTCGTCGACAGCAACTAGTTGGTCGTAGCGTTTGGTAAGGCGGTCAACCTGGATGATTTCCATAGAGAATAACAGCCAGCAAAGCTAAGCGAATCCCCGTCGACCAAGGTGTAGTCGGGATGAAAAAATAGCTGGAATCAGAAAAGATTCAGGCGGCTCATCAGATTGTCCTTATAGGACTTTCCAATAGGAATCCGGTTGCCGTCGATCATACAGGCGTTCTCTTCCAGCGCTCCGATTTTCTCCAGCTGCACGATGTAGGAACGATGCACACGGGCGAAATTCAGCGGAGGTAATTTGGCCTCGATGTCTTTCATCGAGCTGTGCAGGATGAACTGCTCCTTGGAGGCGGTCTTTATGATGACGTAGTTGTCGAGCGCCTCTATCCACAGGATGTCCTGGAAGTTGACGCGAACGAATCGAGAGTCTTTTTTGACGAAGAAGCTGTTGTTCGCATAAATGTTTTCCAGAAAACTGAAAAGGTTCTTATCGGTGGCGGTTTCTTGAACCGCGGCAGGACGATCAGTCGACGAAAGCACAAAGGCACAACCGTTGATCTTGTTGTTGACCGAAAGAATGGGGAAGGTGTTTACGGCCACCTTGTTTTCGCCGGCACCATTGGATACGGGAATCTGGGTGTCGGAGGAGCTGGTTGGTTCGCCGACTACGGTCTTTGCCAGGCTTTTCAGTGCTTTTTTTGTTTCCGCGGGCGAGTTCTTCATGGCAACGGAAATGTCTTTGCCAAGCGCCTCCTGCTTCAGACAGCCGGTCAGGGTTTCGGCCATCTTATTCATGAAGATGACCTTCTCGTTGGCATCGGTGATGATGACCGCAACATCAACGCTATCGAGTGCGGCGGCGAATCGATTGCCCTTGTTCTGCAACTCAAGGTCTTTCGTGTATTTGTAATAAGCTATCTCTATGGCCGTGCGGATATCGTCTTCTTCGAACGGCTTGATGATGTAGCCATAAGGCTCGGTCAGCTTGGCTCGTTCGAGGGTATTCTTATCGGAGAATGCGGTCAGGAATATGAACGGTATCTGGTAATGCTGGTGTATCTGTTCAGCGACATGGATCCCATCCATCTCGCTGCTGCGCAGGTTGATGTCCAAAAGGATCAGATCGGGATTGAGCTTTTCAATGGCATCGAGCGCTTTTCGACCATTTGAAAACGGATCAAACGCCTCGTAACCGAGCTTTTTAAGAATACGCTGAATATCCTTGGCGACGATGATCTCGTCCTCAACGATCATGATCTTAAGAGTGGCCATAACGACGTGTTAAACAGCCGTTATACTGTAAAACGCCCTGCGGGGTTTCCGGAAAGAGGCTTAGGATAGACAAAAGAAACCGTAAAACCGGTTCCAATGGCGCGATCGACGGTCAAATTTCCGTCCAACTGACTAGTAAGCGCCTGGACCAGTTGCATGCCGAGCGTTTCGGTGCGCTCCATGTCGAAGTCGTGCGGCAACCCGACTCCGTCGTCCTTTATTGTCAATTGTACTCGGCCATCCATTCGCCGAAAACCTATTTCAATGGTTCCGCTCCTTTGTCCTGGGAAAGCGTACTTATAAGCGTTGCTGACGATTTCGTTTATGAGAAGGCCGCAGGGCATGGCGGTATCCATGTCGAGTCCTACGTGTTCGGTAGTCAAAACGATCTTGATGCGATCCGTTTTGTCTCCATAGGCCTGATACAGGTATTGACAGAGTTTTTCAATGTACTCGCTGAAATCGATCTCGGTCAACTCCTCTGCCTGATAAAACTTCTCGTGCACCAAGGCCATGGAGCGTACGCGCAGCTGGCCGTCTTTTACAGCCTTGAGTGTTGCCTCGTCTTTGATGTAACCCGACTGGAGGTTGAGCAGGCTGATGATGATCTGTAGATTGTTTTTGACACGGTGATGGATCTCCTTCAACAACACATCCTTTTCCTTCAGCGAGTGTTGGATTTGCTGTTGCATCAGCTTGGTAGAGGTGATATCCGCGTCCACCAACAAGAGCTTACGCAAATCACCTGAAGGCTCATCATAAATAGGAGTGAGGGTGGTTGAAATCCATTTGGCCGCTACGCCTTTATCCGGAATATGTGATTCGAAAAAGGTGGAATGACGCGACAAGATCGCTTTCTCGATTTGTCGACCCACCTCATGATAGATGCCTAGCAGTTCTATGCGAGAGCCCAATACCTCCTCGGAGCTGCGGTTGTAGCGCGACAAGAATCCATCGTTGACCCATTCGACAATACCTCCCGCTCCTGCAATC
Organism: Bacteroidota bacterium; assembly: GCA_046075925.1. Classification (GTDB taxonomy): domain Bacteria; phylum Bacteroidota; class Bacteroidia; order AKYH767-A; family 2013-40CM-41-45; genus Pollutiaquabacter. The sequence continues at coordinate 4,225 of JBJTRB010000095.1, forward strand.
AACACCGCATTGTCTGTGCGCGAAGCGACCAAAGACAATTTTTCCAACTCGATGGTCTTTTCTACAAGCTGTCGCGTCTTGACTTGGACACGCTCTTCGAGCAATTCCTTGAAACGACTGAATGCGCTTGTACGCAGGCGCAGATAAACATAAAGCGTACTGATGAAAAGCAGAAAACTGACGATGATGAGCCATACATCGCGCCAAATGGATTCGGTATAAAGAAGTATGATCGACACTACTGGCTATCTCTTGCTTTTTTAACTGATTCCCCGAAGAAATGTTCTGGAATTATGCAGTAAAAAAAATGGGCCTCAGCGGGCCCATTTTCTCAAAAACAATGAATATCACCGTTTTTCGAAATCCGTCGCTTTAGGAAGGATCTCGCCATACTTCCGAAGCTTACTGTGTTTACGACCATAGGCGAAGTAGACCACCAACCCGACCGCCATCCAAACAAGGGCGACACGGAGGGTGTCCTCATCAAGACCGATGATCATCGCCAAACAGATCAACGCACCAAGAATCGAAACGACCGGAGCGGCGGGAGCGCGAAACGGTCTTTCGACATTGGGTGATTTTTTTCGGAGAATCAATACGCCGATACTCACAAGGACAAAGGCGAACAACGTCCCGAAGGAAGTCAGATCGCCAGCCACGTGACCGGGCACGAACGCGGCGAAAAGGCCGACGAACAAGAATAGAATCGCATTCGCCTTATAAGGAGTCTTGTACTTGGGATGTACTTCACTGAAAACAGAAGGAATGAGTCCGTCGCTGCTCATCGTGAAAAAGACACGACTCTGTCCCATGAGCATCACCAGGATGACAGAGGAGAACCCGGCAAGGATTGCAACCGTCACCGCGTCGGCGAGCCATTCATAACCCGGCATGTAAGTAGTGATGGCATAAGCCACGGATGCCTCGCGGCCTTTTTCGGGGTCCACAAAATCCTGCCAGTTAGCAACGCCGGTTAGTACGTGTCCGAATAGGATGTACAAAATCGTACAGACAACCAACGAACCAAGAATACCGATCGGCATGTCCCGCTTCGGATTCTTAGCCTCCTGTGCAGCCGTACTCACTGCATCAAAGCCAATGAAGGCGAAAAATACAATGGCCGCGCCGCCAAGTATCCCTCCCCATCCGTGTTTATTCCAGTCGCTGTAATCCGCTATGACCTGCCCACCGTGGTCAAAGACCGTGGGAGTTCCTTCTGGAATCAAATAAGGAGTGTGATTGGCCGGGTTGATGAAGTGCCAACCGAGTGCAATGAACGCTAGTACGATGGCCACTTTGATGAACACGATGATCGTGTTGACCATTGCCGACTCCTGGGTGCCGCGGATAAGCAACAACGTGAGGGCAAACAGAATGATCAAGGCGGGAAGGTTGACGATGCCCTGATACAAGATTCCTTCGTCCGATGTGAAGCTCTCAAAAGGCGAGTGGCACCAGGCATACGGTATGGCCCCATCTAAGATCTTGTTGAGGTATTCGCTCCAGGCAATGGCTACTGTGGCAGCGCCCAAAGCGTATTCCATGATCAGCGCCCAACCGATGGTCCATGCAACAAGCTCGCCCATGGTGACATACGAATAGGCATATGCGCTTCCTGCGATTGGAATCATCGAAGCGAATTCCGCATAGCAAAGTCCGGCAAATGCACAGCCGACTGCAGCGACAACGAACGACAAAGTGACGCCGGGACCAGCGGCTTGACCGGCAGCGGAAGCGGTGCGAACAAACAGGCCGGCGCCAATGATGGCACCAATGCCGAGAGCAACAAGGTTGGCGGCACTCAGCGTACGCTTCAATCCCTTTTCGGAATCAGCCGCCTGAGACAAGACGTGATCAAGTGGTTTCTTGAGAAATAAACTCATAGTGGTGTGGGGTTATAGCGCGTAAATTACCTAATATTTTGAATCAAGAAAGCGGCGCCCGTATTCATTAAAAAACCCCGGTTGTTGGCCGGGGTTCTTGTGTGCTATTCAAAATCACTTTCCTGTTTCCAGCTGTTTGATGGCTTGCTGAACGCTCTTGGCTTCTTCGGGGTCGAGAGGAAGAAGCGCCTTCTTTCTAAGCGCTTCCAACGCAAGCGTTTTGTCATCGGCCGTTTTGTTCTTGTCAAACATCAACACATGGTAATACGCCATATAGCCATAGGCCTCTGCCAAACCCGATTGATATTTGGTGGCATTGACAGAATCGGCCATGGCCAGTTCAATGTATTTCTCATAATAAGGGCGGGCTAGTCCGTTCACAGATGTACTGTCGAGCTGTGCGTTCGCCTTGGCGCGCCACAAGTAGCCTGCAGCATATTTAGGAGAATTGGTTGTAAGCTTACCGAAGGCGGTATCGGCTTCAAGGAATTGCAAGTTGTAGTAATAGCTCCTGCCAAGATTGTATAGGTCGGCCGACTTAACCTCTTTGCCTCCGTCTACCTTTTGCTTGAAGTAATTGATCGCTTCGGGGTATTTTTTGATTTTCAAAAAGTCGTTACCGATTTCGGAAAGCAGATCCGCTCTGGAAGGATCAAGAGAATGGGCGGCTTTCAATTGCTCGATGCCCAAAGAATCCTGATTGGTGGCGACAAGGATCTTACCGTGGTATTCATAATCCTTCGAGATGCGCTCGTCGACGGGAACAAGCTTCAATAATTTGTTGACGTATTCGGTGGCCGAAGCATAGTCTTTTAGTTCGTAATAGGAAATCGTCATGACCCGAAGCGGGCGAGGGTTGGTAGGGTCGCACATCGAAAGCACCGTCTTGCATTGTGAAACGGCTCCTTCGAAGTCTTTCGATAAGTAAAGAAACGCCGCGTAGCGATTCCGGGCGAAACAACCGCCATTGCTCATCTCCAGGTACTTCTTGTATTCGCTTTTCGCATCGTCGAGTTTGCCAAGTTTGAAAAGTGTCTCGGCCAACTCTCTGTGTGCGGGCGTATAGGATGGGAAACGATTGATGGCGTCCTCGAACTCCACTTTTGCGCCTTGATAATTGGTGGTACGGTAATAGAGTTTTCCTTTGCTCACGATGGCGCGGGGGGAACGCGGATCAAGTTGAAGCGCTTTGTTGTAATACTCTGCCGAGAGAGAACCGTTGTTCAACAGCGCATACAGGTCGCCGAAAAGCAGGTGCGCCTCGACGTTCTTGGCGTCCAGGGCGACACATCGATCCAAAAGCGTCTTGGCTTTCTGTGTGTCGAAATTCTCATAGTGCAAAAGTGCTTCTGCGGCCTCAAGCAACAGTTCGGTTGTTTTTGGCGGCGCTACAGCAACCGCTTGATCGATTAGGGATTTGGCTTTTGCCACGTTCACTTGAGCTTCTTTGTAGCGTAGGGCCAACTCGCTGTTATCCGCATCTTTTTCGGACGCAACTCGCGCTTCATCCAAGTTCGCACGGTTCATTAGCTCTTTTGCGAAACCGATTTTTATATAGGGGTTGGCGGTGTCTTTGAGGCGGCCTGCCTCCAACATTTTCAACGCCGAATCGACACGGTCCTGAAGAATGAGTTTGTCTGCAAGCAAGTAATAATGGATCGCCTTGTCTGGCTCTTTGGTGATCAACTGGAACATCATGCTGCTCACCTCGTTGAACTGCTCGTTATCGATGAGCGCCTTGGCTTCATTGGTCGATTGACCGAAAGAGAGTTGTGGGGTAATGGAAAGAATGAAAACGAAAAGGCGGAGGTATTTCATATCGTTGGTGCTTTTTAACGGATGTTGATGATGCGTACCGGCATGGTAGCGGGTAATAATCCACACATTCGGACGAGACGCTGACCTTGGTCTCCGGCCAGAAACGAGGCAAAACCCGTGCCGAGGCCGTTCCTGCCCTCTCTGCTGATCACATAAACGTCGCGAGTCAATGGATATTTTTTTAGTGCGATGTACGCTTGATAAGGACCATAGAAGTCGCTGCCGGCGCTGTCTTCAGGCAGCGAAATTTCGGCAATTTTCACCTTATTAAGAAACGACTCCACCTCTGGATCGTGGCGGTCGCTGATCCAGTTGACACCGACAACACCCATGGCGCCCGGCGTACTTGCCACATAATCGATCACGGCCTTGTTGGAGTTAAGCGCGTACCAATGTTTCGGGGTTGCTCCGTCTTTGACAAAGCGTTCGTGAAGCAGACGGGCATTGGAAGATCCGTTCCGATCAAAAACGATTTTTACACTATCGCGCAACCGGTTCGAGGGCCAGCGAACGCTTTCTCCACGCACGAGTGATGAGACCTGCGAGTAGGTGAGCTGTGTATCAGGATTTTGCGGATGCAGTAAGAGCGCCACAGCGTCGACGGCCACTTTCGTGGTGCGCGGAACGATCTTTTGCGCCGTGAAGTAGGCCTTTTCCTTTTCGGTCAGGTCGCGGCAAACGATTCCGATCCGGACAGAATCGTCGTGAAGGAGTCGATCAAAAACATTGGATTCTGGCAGATAATCCGTACGAACAGTAGCATACTTATACAACTTCATGAATGTGTCCAGCTCGACGTCCAACAAGGGCTGCTGACATTCGTCGGCCACAATAAGTACGTTTCCGCCGGTCGGCGTATCGTCATAATGCTTGCCGCCACTTCCACAGGAACCGAACAGCGTGCCAGCGATAATCAGCGACAGAACGCGATGAATCCATTTACTCCTCCTGATCTTGGTTGACATGTGAGCGGGATTTGGTTGCACGATAAAGACGATAAAACGAATAGACCAGCAGGAAACAGCCCAACGGAAATCGATTTCCTGCCGGGATGAAGTCGGGGGACCAAAAAAATATCAGGGTGGCTCCGGCTGCCGCATAAACAGCAGCCATGAAGATGCCGGAGATTTTCCGGAACCCGCTTGTCGTGCGCGAAGGCGACGACATGATGGATTATTTCAGTGTGAAATTGACCGGGAGGTTGTACTGGACAGATACGGGGCGACCGTTCTGTTTTCCCGATTTCCAATCTGGCATGTTGCGAATAACGCGCAGCGCCTCTTCGTCGCAACCTCCGCCTACACCACGCAGCACGCGCGCATCTTTGACCTTGCCATCCTTGTCGACAACGAAGGTGACGAACACACGCCCCTGGATGCCGTTTTCACGTGCTACAGGAGGGAACTTGATGTTCTTGCGCAAGTACTCGAACAGTTTCTCTTCGCCGCCAGGAAAGGTGGGCATTTCTTCTACGACCGTAAAAATCTTTCCGTCATCATCGGAAACGACCGGATCCTCCGGAACATCGACCACGTCTTTGTTTCCTTCTTGTGTCACGGTGCTGACCTGCGTCTCTTTCACCTCTTCCTGGGTTGGAGGGGGTTCTTGTACTTCTTCGTCCTTCACAACCTTGGGTGGTGTGAACTTGATCGTCTGCTGTACGGGAGGAGGAGGGATAACCGGAGGAGGTGGAGGTGTGGTCTTGTCGATCGGTGGGGGCTCTGCCAATGTGATGGCCTCCGTCATTGCGTTGTCGGAGTCCGACACCACTTTAGAAAGCATGGATGCGATCTTTGGAATGACGATAGCCAATAAAATGGCGAGAAGGGTGATCGCGAAGGCGCGAACAAGCAGCCGCTCGTATCTTTTACGGATGACATACGCACCGTACTCCTTGTTCCGATTTTCGAAGACAAGGTCGATGCGATCAGGATTCACCGCGTCGTTCCAGCCGTGGATGTTCATGCGTTATTCTTATTGGGTGTTCTTGATAAGTTCGGTTTCACTGGGCGAAAGGTCTACGATAGCGTAGCGGCCCACATTGCAAACAAGCATCTCGTCGAGGATGTCGACCAGGTTGTTGTATTTGGACTTGTCGTCCGGCTTGATCAGCACGATAAGTCCTTTCTTCTCGGCGGCTTTTACCCACGCCTTGTGCTGCTTGATGATCTCGGGCTTGTCTTCGATAAGTCCGCGCGCGACGGAGTCTTCTACCAGCTTCACCTGATTGTAGACCAACGCGTTTTCCTTCAACAACACCTTGCGAATGCTGTTCGGGCTGTCTTGGGAGAAATCAGCGATGTTGGTGACCGGAGGCGCCGTAGGGTCATCCAGGCCTTTGTACCAGATGATGCGATCGTTCTCGGTAAGCAGGATGGACATGGTCTGGGACGCTGGAACTTTGGTGCGGTCCTCCTCTTCGATCTTGTCCTTCACCGGCATGGTGATATCCATCGTCTTAGGCTTGCTGAACGTCGTGGTAAGAATGAAGAAGGTGAGAAGAAGGAACGCGAGATCCACCATCGGCGTCATGTCGATGTGGGTCGAGGATTTCTTGGCGCGGATCTTCTTGTGTTTACCCTTTTCCGAGCCGCCTTCTTGTTGTTGTACCTCTGCCATTTGATTGTCGTCCGTGGACGTTGTTCGATGGGCCTATGACCAAAACGGTCACGGGTCGTGCTTTATTGTTTTTGTTCTTCGGCCGGACCGCCTTCCAGGTTGGTGATAAGGGCGAACCGGTTGGCCTTGTTAGACTGAAGAATGTCGATAACGCGCTTCACGGTCGGGATGTCCGCGTTGCGATCGCCTTTGATGGCGATACTGTAGCGGGGAGCAGCATTACGCGCTGCGTTGATCCAGTAGGTGAGCTCGTTGTTGAGAGAATCGGTGGGAATGCCAGGGGTTTCCAGGTTCATCTCCTTGCGACGGTCGTCGGGCGCAGAGAGGTATTCCTTGAGTTTTTCTTTCGGCATGCCGACCGAAGAAAGAACCGCAAAACGCTTGCGCTCCTTTTCGTCGAATGTAAGCGAGAACCGCTCGGCCAAACGGTCTAGGATGTCCATGCGCATCTGTTGTCCTTCTACATTGAAGAACACGCGACCCTTTCCGTCGATGGTAAGAAGAATGACTCCTTTATCGGGCAAAGGAATTTCGCTGACCGATGACGGCTGGTCAACGACAACCGGTTCATCAGGACGAAACTTGGTGGTTAGCATGAAGAAGGTCACCAGCAGGAACGCCAAGTCAACCATGGGCGTCATGTCCAGGCTGGGGCTCTTCTTCGGTACTTTGATTTTCGGCATTACGACGGGTGTGAGTGGTTGTCGTAGGGCTTACGCGTCCTTGTGACGAGCAGCGAATGATTGGATGATGCTGTAACCCGCCTCGTCGATTCCGTAGGTGATGCTGTCGATCTTGCTCGTGTAGTAGTTGTACATGATGATCGCCAAAGCGGACGTTCCGATACCAAGCGCGGTATTGATAAGCGCCTCAGAGATACCCGTGGAGAGCGCGACTGCGTCCGGAGCGCCGGCGGTAGCCAGAGCAGCGAAAGCGCGAATCATCCCGAGTACGGTTCCGAAAAGACCCAACAGGGTGGCGATGGAAGCAATCGTGGAAATGATGACCAGGTTCTTGGAAAGCATGGGAAGCTCAAGCGTGGTGGCCTCATCGAGTTCTTTCTGCAAGCCTGCCATCTTACGCTCTTTGTCAAGGGTCTTGTCTGCCTGCATGGAGCGATACGCTTCGAGTCCGGCGTTCACTACGTTAGCAACAGAGCCTTTTTGCTTTGCGCAAGCGGCCTTTGCTCCGTCGATGTCGCCACGATCCATCATGCCGCGCACGTTACGGATAAACGCATCCACGTTTCCGCTGCCCTTAGACTTGCTGATGGTGATGAAGCGCTCGATCGAGAAGGTGACAACCGTGATGAACGAGCCGATCAGGACAGGAACGATGTAGCCGCCCTTGTACATCATGGCAAGGATGTTACCCTGAAGCGGGTTCTTTTCGGTGTCGCCACCTTCGAATCCAGACGGATCGCCAAGAACGAATTTCCAGAGTACGAAACCGATAACGATTGCGATGGGGATGACCAATGCGGAAAGAATGGACTGGATGCCGCTACCGCCTTTTGCAGAGTTGCTCATGATGTTGATGAAACTGGGTTTGTTAGTTCGTTTTGATGTATTGAACCTGTGGCGCGAACCGGTTGGTAACGGGCCGTTTCAGGGACGACAATATTAGCAAATTCAAGCGGAACGATAAAAGGCTAAATCGCGGATTTAACCCTGAATTAACGAAGGTTTATTCAGGAGAAAATCGACGTCAGCCAAGCCGGAGCCATACCAAAAAACAGGCTGGCGGCAGCCAACAGGACAAGCAGCGCGGTTGTAGGTCTGTTGATGGTGATCTTAGAATCGTCGGCCGAAGAAAAAAGCGCCATCAGCGGGCGGAAGTAGTAGTAAACACCCACCAGCGAACCCGCTACAGCAATCAAGACAAGAAAGAGGTGTCCAGAGGCCAGCGCAGAGGTGAAAATGAAATACTTAGCAAAAAAACCGGCGGTAGGAGGAATGCCCGCCAGCGACAACATGGAAACAACCGTGAGCGCTGCCAAGAGCGGGCTCTTGCGAGCAAGTCCGCGGAAAGCCTCGGTTGTTTCTATTCCGTTTGCTCCGCTGACTATCAACAGGATGGAAAAGGCAGAGAGCGAAGAAAGGCTGTAAGCTAACGCGTAGAAGAACAAGGAGGACGACGCTTGATCGTTCATGGCCACCACGGCCATTGTCAGGTAGCCGGCATGGGCGACGCTGGAATAAGCCAGCATGCGCTTCAGGTTGGACTGCGCAACAGCAGCGACGTTTCCGATGAGAATGGTAACCCCTGAAATGACGGAAAGGGTTAACGTCCAGGAGCCTACGAGCGGGCTGAACGCAACAAAAAACAAACGGAAGAAGGCGGCAAAGGCAGCAGTTTTGACCACGGTCGACATGAACGCGGTCACCGGCATCGGTGAGCCTTGGTAAACGTCGGGCGCCCAAAAGTGCAGCGGGGCGGCAGACACCTTGAAAACCATAGCAACGAGCAACATGAAAAGTCCGGAAACCAGCATCATGTTAGAGCTGGAGGGATTGGCTGCTACGGCCTGACTGATTACCTGCAAATCAAAGGAGCCGGTGGCTCCGTAGGTAAGTGCTATTCCGAATAACAGGAAACCCGTGGCGAAAGCACCCATCAAGAAATATTTGAGAGCCGCCTCGTTCGAGTCGAGTCGTAGTTTTTCGCTACCCGCCAATACATACAGGGAAACCGAAAGGATCTCTATGCCAAGGAAAAGCATGATCATGTTATTGAACGAGACCATGCACAATGCGCCGATGAGTGCGAAGACCACCAATGCTGATCGGTCGACACGATTCTGATCGTCGGCGAAATAGGCCGGAAACAGTGCATACCACACCGCAGTGAGGCCAGTCAACAACACGCCGAATGCGGCAGCGTAGCGATCGACCACCAACATGTTATTGAAATAGGCCGCGGCAACATTCCAATCAGCAATGGAGAACGCCAGCGCGACGGCAAGTCCGATTAACACGATCGGACGGATCAGCTTCTTGAAACTGAATATTTCAGAAAACAGAACAATGAGGCCGAGTCCGGACAATGCGATCAGGTTGTTCATGGTTTCGTTTGTGTGGAATCAGCGGATCGTAAGGGATGCGTGATGGCTGAACAATTGGTGTAATGAATCAATGGACGGACCAACGATCCTAATTATGGGTTCGGGATAAATTCCGAGCAGGAAAACAAGTGCGATGATCGGATACAAGACCGCCTTTTCAGAGAGTTGAAGGTCGGCAAATGGCAAGTTGGTTTTCGTTTCCTCGCCGAGTATGGAACGTCTATACGCTGACAACATGTAAACAGCTCCAAAGATCACCGACAACCCGGCAATAGCAGCCATCACCGGGCTGAATCGGAAAATGCCATTCAACAACAAGAACTCTCCGACGAAGCCCGCCGTCAAGGGCAGCGCAACCGAGCCCAGCAACACCAACAAGAAGGCTGTGGAAAATCCGGGAGCAGCCGAGCGGAGGCCGCCGAGTTTATCCAACTCGCGAGTTGCTGTTCGCTGCTGCAGAATGTCGACCACGAAGAAGAGACCGACTACACAAAGACCGTGATTGATCATTTGTATAACGCTTCCCTGCAGACCTTCGCGCGTCAGTGAAAAAACACCTGCGGCGATAATGCCGACGTGAGCGATAGAGGAATAAGCGACGAGGCGCTTCAGGTCGCCTTGTGTCCAGGCCACCAAAGAGGCGTATACCACCCCTACGACAGACAACCACATGGCTACGGTTCCCCATTCCGCAACAGCGTCGGGAACAATCGGAATCAACCAACGGATCGCGCCGTAAATACCCATCTTCAACATGATGCCCGAGAGCAACATGGTTCCTTGTGTAGGAGCGTCCGTATAGGTGTCGGGCTGCCACGTGTGAAACGGGAAAACGGGCATCTTGATGGCGAACGCCAGAAAAAGCGCCCAGAAGAGGTAGGCCTGGGTTTCACGATCGATTGCCGTTGCAAGGAAATCGTCGATCGAAAAAGAGTTGCCAGGAGAAATGCTGCGCAACCAGATAAGGGCGACCAACATCAACAAGCTTCCGAAGAGGGTGTAGATGAAGAATTTCAACGTGATGCGTTGGCGGTCGGAACCACCCCAGTTCAAACAAATCAGGTATATCGGTATGAGCGCAAGCTCCCAGAACACATAGAAAAGGAAACCGTCTGTCGCCGCGAATACCCCCACCAGCGCCGACTGCATCATCAAGATCAATGGGAAATATAGTCGGGGTTGCTTTACTACGCGGGAGCCGGTTGACAGCACGATCAGTGGGGTCAACACGGTGGTCAACAAGACAAGCATCAACGATATGCCGTCGACACCAACGCTGTAGCTGATGCCAAGGTCCGGAACCCAGTTGCGCACTTCGACGAACTGTCGACCGCCTTCGGGTATGAATGTGGACGCAACGAACAGCGATAACACAAGCTCGGCAAGTGTAAAAACAAATGCCACGGTGCGCGTAGCGTTCCGGCTGGCCGCAGAAACAGCCGCGCCGATCAACGGTAACGCAATGAGCGCGGAGAGAAGGGGAAGTTGGGCGAAGTCGCTGTTCATACGGTTCGGGTCAACGGACCATCAAGTTGAATAGGAATACGACGATGATGCCGAACACCATGGCGAAGATATAGAAGCCGACATTTCCGGTTTGAAGGCGGCGAGCATTGTTGGCGGCGACATGCACGCCGCTGTTGACCGAACGGACAACACCATCGATGACGGAGGGTTCGATCACTTTTGAAAGAACATAACCTAAGGCGCGAAGCGGCTTGACAACAAGAGCATGATACAACTCATCGACCATGAATTTCTTGTTCAATGTTTTCATGACAGGCGAAAAGCTGTTTTCGTCGTCCGCGGGAACTTGTCCACCCTTGACAACCGTGCTGTGTGCCCATAAAATAATCAACGCCAACAGCACCAACGTGGTGCTTATCATGGCGATTTCGAAGCCGTGGGAAGGGTGTTCATTGATGAACGCGCCAGGGAAAGAAACCAGCGGCTCGAGATATTTATCCAACAGGTGAGTACCGCCGAATAGCTCGGGGATACCAAGGAATCCGCCGACCGTGCTGAGAACCGCCAATACGATTAGCGGAAACGTCATGACCGCGGGCGACTCGTGAAGATGGTGCTCCTGTTCGTGGGTGCCGCTGAAGGCTCCATAGAAGGTCATGAAGAAAAGACGGAACATGTAGACGGCGGTCATGATCGCTGCGATTGCAAGACCGGCAAAAAGGACCTTGTCTTGCACCCAAACATGGGCAAGGATCTCGTCTTTGGAAAAGAAGCCTGCAAACGGAGGAACTCCCGCGATCGCCAGTGTTCCGATGAGGAAAACGAAATACGTGATCGGAAGCTTCTTGCGCAAGCCGCCCATTTTCCGGACATCCTGCTCGCCACCCATGGCGTGAATGACGCTACCCGCAGCGAGGAACAACAGCGCTTTGAAGAACGCGTGTGTCACGACGTGGAACAAGGAAGAAACATATGCGCCTACGCCCAATGCGGCAACCATGAAGCCAAGTTGCGAAACCGTGGAGTAAGCCAACACCTTCTTGATATCGGTCTGGCCGATTGCGATTGCGGCAGCGAACAGCGCCGTAAAGGTGCCGGTGTAGGCAACGACCTCGAGAGTCGCCGGAGATACGGAATACAAGATGTTGGAGCGCACCACCATGTAGATGCCGGCGGTCACCATCGTTGCGGCGTGAATCAGCGCAGAGACGGGCGTAGGTCCGGCCATCGCATCCGGAAGCCAGGTGAACAGAGGAACCTGTGCGCTTTTTCCTGTCGCCCCGATGAATAGCAGCAGGGTGATGGCGACCATCAACGGGTCGTTATCCGGCATGGCCGCAGCAGCGGGGAACACATCGGAGAAGGTCGCCGAACCGAACTTCACAAACATCAACATGATGCCCAGCAAAAAAGCCAGGTCGCCGATGCGGTTCATGATGAAGGCCTTGTTGGCGGCCTTGTTGTATTCTTGGTTACGGAACCAGAAGCCGATCAAGAGATAGGAACAGAGGCCAACGCCCTCCCAACCTGTGAAAAGCACCAGGTAATTGGACCCAAGAACCAACAGCAACATGAAGAACACGAAGAGGTTCAAGTAGGAGAAGAACCGGGAAAACCCATCGTCGTCGTGCATGTATCCGATGGAATAGAGGTGGATCAGCAGACCGACGCCCGTGACCACCAACAGCATGATGGCCGAAAGGTGGTCGACCAGGAAGGAGAATTCGATTGCGGAATCGCCGACGACAAACCACCTGAAAAGGTCGATGGTGACAGGCTCTTCGCCGAGGGAGAAGAAAATGGAAGCGGATACTACGAACGAGGCAGCAATAGCGAGTGTTCCAATCCAACCAGAGGCGGCTTTAGGAATGCGATTTTTGCCAATCGCGAGAATAAAGAATCCCAACAAAGGGAACAGCGGAACTAGCCCGACCAGATCGATCATTCGGCGCAGGTTAAGGGGTGCAAAAATAGGATATTAACGCGTGAGGAGCTAAGCCGTTCGAACAGCTTTTTACTTGGCCTTTGCTGCCGTCTTTTGTTTTCCAGACCCCTGAAAAACCCTTTTCCGGCTGGCGGCCTTCTCGTCAAGAGACACCCTTTCGGTAGCGTGGTCGGAGTAGCCGTTTTCGTTGTACTGCGAAACGAAAACATCCAGGTCGAGGTTGTTCTCGATGGCGTACGACTCGATTTGATCGAGTTCTACAGCCAGTTTCTTCAGTTCTTTTTGCTGCTCTTTTGAGAGTGCCATGGGGCTAGCGCGATTGGGTGTTTACAAATGTAAAATCTGACCGCTGAGCCTGATAGTAAAGCAGGATGCGCGCTGCGTATGTTATTAACCGCTAATGTTGAAAAGGGTGTTTATTATCTGTTCATTGCCTCTTTTTATGATAAAAAGAGTGGTCGTTTTCAACAATCAACGCTTGGGCGATGGCGGGTACGACCGCACCCACTGGAGTTGGTTGGTTACCCGTGTGCCCTCTTCATACGTGTCCAGGAAATGAGCCCGCAGGTAGTTGTCGGGAAAATCGTACGTGTACTCCATTTCTCCCTCGCGGCTGATGACGGCCTGGGCCTTGGAGTACTCCTGTGTTTCCTTGAAAAAATTGCGGTAGAGGTACACCCCTTTCACATCGGTAAAGGAAAACTCAACTTCGTATGCGGCGCCCGACATATCGTACGAGCGAAATTTTCCATCTCTTTTAATGACCGCAACGCGCGCCGCCTTCGGGTAACGGGCTACATCATATAGTGTATCGTAACGATAAAACTCCTGAATGGACGACACATTCCAAATTCCCTCGATGGGGTCCAGGCTGTCGGCGCGCTGATCGAGTTCGGCCTTGAAACCCGCTTCAGCCTTTTGCTTCTGGCTGAACGCGGCGAGAGAAGGAAGGAGTAATGCCAGAAATATCAGGCGCTTCATGTTGCTAATATACATAGGACCGATCTTCATCGGCGATCCATGTCGTTCGTCCTGTCAACAACGATGCGCTGAGGTCTGTTAGCAAGTTCCCACACCGTCAAAAAGGCCAGCTTCGTGCGAAGCGACAAGGCCGCATAGTCGATCTTTTCCGGAGTATCCGTGTGTTTGTGGTAGTCGTCGTGCTTTCCGTTGAAATAGAAAATGGACGGCACTCCGTGTCGTGCAAAGTTGTAATGATCGCTTCGGTAGTAAAACCTGTTCGGTTCACCAGGAACATTATAACGGTAGTCGAGCTCCAGGTGTGGTAATGCGTTGTTGGCCTCCTCGTTGATGGTATGTAATTCGGTGCTCAGCTTGTCGCTACCAATCACATAAATGTAGTTGTGTATTCCCGTACTGTCGTGCTCCGGATCGATGCGGCCGATCATGTCGATATTGACATCGGCAACCAGGTTGGATAACGGAAACAAGGGGTTTGACGCATAATGAGCCGAGCCAAGCAAGCCCTTTTCTTCGCCACTGACCGGCATGAATAAAACAGACCGACGCGGCGCATGACCTTCGGCTGCGGCCATGGAAAAAATGTGCGCCATTTCCAGTACTGCAGAGGTGCCACTGGCATCGTCGTCGGCTCCACGCCAAATGGTATCGCCCCGCATACCAAGATGGTCGTAGTGAGCAGTAACCAAAACAACCTCTTCCGGCTTTTCGGTTCCCGTAAGCAGGAAAGGAACATTGTGTCCTAAAAGGGAGCGGTGGTCCTTAAGAACGGGCACCGTCATGGGCGACCAAAACCAATACGGGCGAAAACGCTTTTTGTGCTTGCGAAGATGCTGACGTGCTTTTTCATGAAAGGCAGAGGCGGTCTTCGTGCTGATCCAAACAATCGGAAAAGGGTAGGAGCGAATGCGTTGCAACACCGACGCGCCCTTTCGCTCAGCAGCAAGGAGCGAATCGGCCGTTGTGCGGAAATCTTCTGATACGATGATCAACAAGGATGGATGGTATGCGGCAAGCGCTTCAATCTGTTGAAACGGATCATGTGATTCGGTGATGCCTACATGTTGTTCTGATTGGAAATACATCACCGGCACCGACTCGGGTGCGCGTTGGTGTTTATTGGAAAGGTTGGTACCGTATCCGATGAAATAAACTGTGTCGGCGTGTAGCGAGGTGTCCTTTTCAGAGGACAGCACGAAGTAATCAGCGAAATAGGCAAACAACTGGTCGTTCACCTTCAGGTTCACTCCTTTATTAGCGCGTGGTGAAAGTGGATGGGCATTCAGTGTGTCCGGATCAAGCGGTTTGAGCCCGAATGAAAAGAAAGAGCTTGAAATATAATCCGCCGCTCTGCGCTGGCCTCGCTTCCCTGTTTCACGTCCTTCCAGTGAATCCGAGGTGAGTACATCCAGGAAGGATTTCAATTGAAGCGTGTCGATGCGCTTGGCATAGTCGATCGCAACCGTCTGAGCACGAATAGCCGAAGGGGTGAACTGTTGTAAAAACAGTATCAGAAATGACACGACGATAATACGGCTCCTTGATTCAGGCATAACGGAAAATCAACTACGGAGCGAGGCGATCTTGTTTACTCGTTGTGCATGGCGACCACCCTCGAAGGGTGTCGCAAGGAATACGTCAACAAACGAAGAGGCGTCCTCCGGGCTGATGAATCGCGCAGGGATACAAAGTATGTTTGCGTCATTGTGTCTACGCGCCAGTTCAGCGACATCGGTTCGCCAGGCGATTGCAGCACGTATGCGTTGATGCTTATTGGCAGTAATAGCCACGCCATTAGCACTTCCACAAAACAAAATTCCGAAGGCGCATGCGCCTGATTCTACAGCTTCAGCGACAGGATGTACGAAATCGGGGTAATCCACGGAATCGGTCGAGTGGGTCCCGAAATCGGAAATCTCATGGCCCGCATCTTTCAACTTTCTCGACAAGAGCTCTTTGTATTCGAATCCAGCGTGATCGCAGCCGAGTGCAATGGATAGTTTAGCCATTTAGATGCTTGTTTTATCAAGTTTATCAAAGGTAATCGTTTGAAATGAACAGGATATACGATCAAAGAGATACACGATTGAATTCAAGCGGTATAGAAGTATCGGATATCAACACATGAACTGTGAACAACGTAATTATGGAACTCAAAAGTTCTTAAAAGAAATAGGAACCTGTTGATAAACCGCCTCTCAAAAAAAGCAGACACGAAGCAACAGAAGTTATGAGCGTTTTTCAGCAATCCCTCAACAACCGCATCATATGATCTTAACAAAACAGAAGAGGCGCTGTTTTATCATCTCCTGCAATTAACAATTGTTCATTTAGTATTCAAGTAGTGTAAGTACAAAGTGTTACGATGAACATGACTATCAACAACCGGTGAATTTTGTAC
>JBJTRB010000096.1:0-2151 GCA_046075925.1 Bacteroidota bacterium
GACTTAACAAAGTAGGTTGGGATCCTAGGACAAAACCACCCAGAGTCGCGACCGGAGTCAAAATGGACGGTTCTGGATTTTTTGGACCACGTTGTGATACTGGCAGCTACACGATCCGGCTCACTCGTGCCGGAAAGTCGGTCGAAACCAATGTCCGATTGATGGAAGATCCAACGTCGCCTCATAGTGCAGCAGATCGTGCTTTACAAAGGAAGACCGTTGCGGAACTGTTCAGAGCTACAGAAGACCTCGCATTTCTTTGCGACCGCGTTTATTCTTCATCCTTTCGTGCCAAGCAGCTCGCCGATTCAACCAATGGCTCGCTCAAGAAATCATTACTGGCTTACTCGGTTCAGATGGATACTATCCGCAAAGAACTCGTTGCTACAAAGCCCGGACTAGCGATTACAGGTGAAGAGAAGATACGGGAGAAACTCAGCGAACTCTACGGCGGAGTCATGTCCTACCAAGGCCGGCCAAGTGATGCGCAACTGGATAAAATGCGACTGCTACTGTCCGAATTGAACGATCAAAACAAGAAGTCACAGGAAATCTGGGACAAGTCACTGCCCGGCATCAATGCTAACTTGTCCAAAGCCGGTATGACTGTAATCACCATCAAATCCAGGAATCAATTCGATCAGGAATCAGATGCAGCAGGCGCTACAGGAGTAAAAGGATATTCAAAGATTCTGCTGCCGATTTTCTAGTCAGTACCTTTTGCTTCCTCAAGCTACGATTGTCGCCTTCATCAGGCGTTCCAATTCCTGCACCTTGTCAGGGTAGCCGAGCTTGTCGAACGAGTTCATCAAATTTCGGATCAACCGCTGGATCATCGCCACGTTAGAGCAGGGTAGGTAGTAAGCTGGCTCTGGCTCTACGGCAAGCTGCTTCAGGAACTGGTCTATTTCCTTTTTATTGAAGATGTCACCTTTGCTGAACGGATTCACATAAAAAAGGATTTTGCCATTGACGCCCTCCAATAGGTCGGTGTTTTCTTTGTAGCATAAAATGAAGTGCTCTGGGAGATTCACTCCATACAATGGGATACCGGCAGCGTTAGCGGCTTCCATGTAAAGGATACTTAGCATCAATGGATTACCTTTTTTGGTCTCCAGGGCGACATTCACAAAGGAATTCTGAGGTGCGTGGTAATTCTGTGTGTTTCCGGAAAAACCATGTATATCAAAGAAAATACGGTTGAGCACCTTGATCTGTTCCAAGGCAGTCAGATCGTCGTTCATTTCCAACCAGGCATCACGTCGAATTCCTTCCAACTGATGTCGGATCGTTTCTTCTTGCAGGTCGGGATATTGGTAGCGAGCAACCAAAAAAGCACCACGCAGAAGATCCATGCCACCCGTACGGGCCCAAATATGGAGTTCCTGCTGGACCTCCTCGAATTGGATTTCATGAATGACGGATTCAATCCTTTGCTGAAGGACCGTTTCAAGGGAATGGCCCCAGGCATTCTCTAAGAAAGGGATCACACCTTTGCCATAATGCACCAGGCGGTCTCGGATTTGTCCATAAACCTCCTGGTCGGTATCATCCAACAAACGAATCAGGGCGTCAATCTCTTTGTAGTCCATTTTTGATCGGGATTAGGAATTACTTAAACCCGCTTGCCTCCATAAAAGATACGGATTCCAGGACCCATTTTTCAACAATAAATTGGTGATGATTAATGCGGTTTGCTTCCATGTTGATAACCGCCGACTGTTTGTCACTGTTCGTCGTTATTACTTAACAATTCGTTTAAATCAGGTAATTTTATAGAATGAAAGCACAAAAGTCCTTCACATACTGCTTGTTGTCAATCATCTGCTCAATGAGTGTCGCGTTGACTTACGGTCAACCCGTTACGCTGTCATCCACCTTTCGATATCAGACCTCGGGTGATAATACTGACCGATATAAGGCTTTCGCCGATTACGACGGGACCGGTTTTGTTGCAACAGGATATTCAGTCAAAAAGGGTAATTACAAAGATGTCCTTACCGCCCGTCTCACCTCGTCGGGGGATACGAT
The DNA here is from genome assembly GCA_046075925.1 of Bacteroidota bacterium. GTDB lineage: Bacteria > Bacteroidota > Bacteroidia > AKYH767-A > 2013-40CM-41-45 > Pollutiaquabacter. Next base: position 2,032 of record JBJTRB010000096.1, read on the forward strand.
TTGGTGGCGCACAAAGAACGGCGCCGGAAACGGAAACGATGACGGTGCTGCGGTCGCTGTCGACTTCTTCGGAAATGTCTACGTAGCAGGTACAACTGACAATGGGAACACCCAGGACGA
>JBJTRB010000097.1:0-3897 GCA_046075925.1 Bacteroidota bacterium
AGTAGAGAGGCGGCTGACATGGAGACAGCTGAAAAAAGGTTGAGCCTGAAAACCGTATCATGAAACAAGAAGGACATCAATCGATCCCAAATTATTCCGGAAAATACGAACGAAGGGAATCCCGGAGAGTGCGCGATGCTGCCAAGTCGGATAACCAGTGCGAATTCGGCGGCATCATCGAACATCAGGGAGGTGGAAAACGTCGAAATGTATAGCGCCAGCGAACTGAAGAATACGATCAAGGATAATGACAGTACACTAAGGTGGTTGTTTTTCATTTGATCAACGGATTAATCCAATGACGATTTGGTGTAATAGGTCTCTCCAGACGAGTATCAATACGCCACTTACGGCGACAAGCACTCCTAACAGGGAGCCGACCCTCAGTGGTTCTTTCCTGAAAACGACTGCCAGTACCAGTACGACTACCGGCACCAATGAGAAGATCGTCTGGGCAACGCTGGCATCCAGTCGTGCAACTGTTGCAAGCGATAACGAAACTCCTATGACAGGTCCGAAGAAGGTGCCCATGATGGCAGGAAAAATACCTTTTTCCTGATTGTGAGCGATGGGTCGTAAAATGTTGCTCCAGTCGCGCCGTAATGTGGTTATGACGAACAAGGAGAACGTTGCGGCAGACAACCGGATGAAAGTGGCTTGTATGGCAGAAATATCCGTGACATCCAGATCGCCCGTTGACATGCCCCGTTTTGCGAGGACCAATCCCGCTCCCTGACAAAAAGCAGCGAGCAAACCGAATATGACTCCTTTGGCTAAGGAACCATGACGGCTCTCGGGAATGGCATTGCGCTCTTTGCGGCTCAGGGAAATCGTAATTACCCCCGTGATGGTAATCACCATTCCGAATAAACCGATCAGAGATAACCTGTCGCCGGTCAGCACCATGCCTACGGCAAGTGCTGCGCCAGGTGCGAAAGTGGTCAGTACACTGCCTAATCGTGCTCCCAGTATGGTATACATGCCGAATCCGAAGTGGTCGCCGATCGTGAGTCCCAAGATTCCAGAAAACCCCAGCCACAGCCATGCATGTAATCTATCCTCGGTGAACAGCAGGCGGAAACCTATCGGATCAGAAAGTATAGCCAGGGCCATGATCAAAACAGAGGCTAGCAGGAGCCGGAAATGATTGAGTGGATTGGCACCTAATCTCTTGGCCGCTTCTGTGAATGGGAAAACACAAATCGACCACGAAAGGGTAGTGGCCAGTGCGAACAGGATACCGGAGGAAGCCGTCATTATCCTTTTGGTTTTCTTTCACCGAAAATAGCGGAACCGATCCGCACCAGAGTCGAGCCTTCTTCCAGCGCAATCCTGTAATCGCCGCTCATTCCCATGGATACTTCCCGGAAGTCGGGCCGTCCGATTTTCAACTCCTCGAAAAAGGAGCGTAACAGACGGAACTCACTCCGTATCATATCTTCTTCCTCGGTATTGGTCGCCATGCCCATGACACCTGCCACACGGATGTTTTGGCATGCTTGAAGCTGCTGGTCTTCCATCAGTTTTCTTGCTTCATCGAAGGTGAAACCGAATTTGGTGCTCTCCTGAGCGATATGGATCTGTAGCAGACAGTCGATCACACGCCCGCTTCGTTGCGCCTGCCGATCGATTTCCATGAGCAGCTTGTGTGAATCGATGGTTTGGATGCAGGAAACAAAAGGAGATAAGAATTTCACCTTGTTGGATTGCAGGTGTCCGATGAAATGCCACTGAATGTCAACGGGCAGCAAGTCTCTCTTTTCCGAAAGTTCCTGAACATAGTTTTCGCCGAATAGCCGTTGACCGGCCGCATAGGCTTCCTTGACATCCTCGGGCGCTCGTGTCTTTGAAACAGCAATCAGTCGAGCGCCGAACGGACGTAGCTCCTCTTGCAAACGATGGATGACTTCGGCGCTATGGGTCATTTCTCAAAATTAAAAGCAAGTGCATTGCAAAGGGAACATCCAGCCTTGATTTTTCAACCTTTTGAAAGTCGGAGGTTGAACAAACTGCACACCACATTGTTATCAGCCAGTAAAAGCTACCATGAATCGGAATTTCGTTTCTAAAGCACTGAGTCTTATTTCTTTGCCATTCGTCGTCATTGCGGCCGCCTGTGCTCGTCCGGCTGAACGACCTACCAACGCAACAAGTCCTATGAACGCTCCATCCTTCTACGAACTACCTGTCAATGATCTTTCCGGTAAAGCCTTCGACCTGCATTCCCTCAAAGGAAAGAAGGTTCTGATTGTGAATACCGCCAGCGAATGCGGCTATACTCCGCAGTATGAGCAACTGCAGCAACTGCATGAACAATACGGTGACAAAATCGCTGTGATCGGTGTACCGTGTAATCAGTTCGGCGGACAAGAACCGGGTGATGCATCTACCATCGCCTCTTTCTGCTCAAAGAATTATCATGTCACCTTTACCATGCTCTCAAAATCGGACGTGAAAGGTGGAAATAAGTCTGTACTATTCAACTGGCTTACCGATAAATCGCTCAACGGTTGGAACGAACAAGAACCTTCTTGGAACTTCTGCAAATACGTTTTGGACGAACAAGGTAAATTGATCGCTTTTTATCCTTCGTCTGTAAAACCACTGGACGACAAGATCATTTCCGGTTTGAAATGAAAGCACTGCAAGTCCGTGGCCTGACCAAGCGGTATGGCGACAAGATTCCTGTCGACGGACTTGAGTTCAGTGTCGAGAAAGGGGATATCTACGGATTCCTCGGCACAAACGGTGCAGGCAAATCCACGACCATACGGATGCTGACCGGTCTGGTGCGACCTGATTCCGGTACTGTTGAATTGCTTGGTAATGACTTTTCAAAAGACAGGCAACGGTGTCTTTCCAAGATAGGTGCGATTGTAGAGAAACCCGATTTCTACAATTACCTAAGCGCATCCGAAAACCTTGACATTTTCGGAAAGATCAGCGGTGTAAAAAACCTTAAAAGCAGGATCAGTGACGTGATTGATTTGGTCGGTTTGTCGGGAAGACAGAACGATCGTGTCAAGACGTATTCGCACGGCATGAAGCAGCGTCTTGGTCTCGCCCAGGCGTTACTTCACGACCCAGAGCTGATCATCCTGGATGAACCCACCACAGGATTGGACCCTCAAGGAATCGTCGACCTGCGTCAATTGGTTCTTCGGTTGCGCGATAATGGAAAAACGGTTTTCATGTCCTCTCATATTCTACATGAAGTAGAGTTGGTAGCCACCCGGATGGTCATCATTTCAAAGGGGAAAGCGATTGCTGAAGGAAGTGTTTCCGAGCTCCTTCATTCCGATGATCTGGTGGTACGCTTTGAATTCGACGATATCGTAGTTGCAAACGCTTCGATTTCAACCTCGGGATGGGAATCAAGGCGGGTTTCTACAGAAGGTTCCACTGCCGTGTTCCGACTAAAGCATCACGAGGTGGCCGATTTCAACCGCTGGTGCGTCGAGAAAGGACTTAGGATTTCCGGCATCAATTCTCTTAGAAGGCTGGAAGAGTATTTCATGCGACTGACTGGCTGATATCATGTTGTTACGACTCACTCTTTTGGAAATCGTCCGAATCGCTTCGCGCCCGCGTAGCTATATCGGTTTCATTGCCATTGCGCTCGTTGCGTTGTTGATCCAATTCGCGATGTATGCCGATGGACAGGAGTACATCCGGTTCATCACCCAGGCAGCTGAACAGTCGTTCTTCTTCGAAGGGAAAATCCTGAATGGCAACCTGATCTGCTTCATCATTCTCCAAATGCTCATCATTCAAGTGCCACTGCTTGTCGCACTGGTTACCGGTGATGCCATTTCCGGCGAAGCAGCCATGGGGACGCTCCGGTTGCTATTGACGCGTCCGGTATCCAGAACCCATGTTTTGCTGTCCAAATTTTTT
>JBJTRB010000098.1:0-7518 GCA_046075925.1 Bacteroidota bacterium
CTGACGACCGTCACCGTAGCTGAAACGTGTTTCATGACGAAAGCCACCATTGGCAAAAATGTTGCGCTTGGCTGTACGGTCATTACCCGAAACAGAAAAATTGTATTTGTCGTTTGTCCCTACACCAGCCGCCACACTACCATTGGTTCCTTGAAATTTGTCCTTCTTGGTCTTGATATTTATGATTCCAGCCATGCCTTCTGCATCGTATTTAGCAGAAGGATTCGTGATCACCTCAATCTGATCCACTGCGCTGGCGGGAATCTGCTGAAGAACGGCGCGACGGTCGTTACCCAGCATGCCGGACGGTTTCCCATCTACCAGGATGGTGACGTTTTCACTACCACGAAGTGCGACCTTACCATCGATATCCACCGAAACCGATGGGATATTCTGTAACACATCGGTTACCGTACCACCTGTGGAAACCAAACTCTTTTCCACATTATATACCTTCTTGTCAATGGAATTGATGAACTCGGGACGATCGGCAGAAACGGTAACCTCCTTTAATCGAGCCGTGGCAGAGCGCATCCTTAACAGCACGCCGCTCAATTCAGGTTTTTCAGGATTGACGCGACCTACCGACTGGAATTTATCCCGGAATCCTACTGAAGTCGCACGCAGGACATATCCGCCAGGAGGTAATTCGAGCAGCTTGAACCGGCCCTTTTCATCGGTCAAAACACCACCAACCAGTGTAGAGTCTGGCAAACGCAAGGCAGCCACTGAAACGAAAGGCAAGGGAGCAGCAGTGGAGTCCTCTACCACCGCACCGATAATGGAACAGATCTTAGGAGGCCCACCGGGACCATAATTTCTTCCCTGACCGCCGGCTGGTCGATCCTGTGCAATTGAAACAACCGACCGAAGGGAAATGAAAACGACGAATAAAAACCGTAAGTACTTGATCATCGGGCAAAGGTAAGGAAGGCAAGCTTGTCAAGCAGACACTCTTTGACTACATTTACAATGAGCGGCAAGTTCATCGCCGCTTTACCCAACTTCATCTGATTCCATGCATTCACCGTTGGCAGAAAGGATGCGTCCAAGGTCGCTGGATGACTATATAGGCCAGGAACATCTTGTAGGTCCTGGTGCTGTTTTACGAAAAGCCATTGAAGGCAACCGGATGCCATCCATGATACTTTGGGGACCTCCGGGCGTAGGGAAAACAACGTTGGCAGGAATCATTGCGGCTAATCTCAAGCGGCCCTTTTACACCTTAAGTGCAGTTTCTTCAGGGGTGAAAGATGTGAGGGAAGTCATTGAAAGAGCCAAAGAGTATTCCGGTCAACTCAAAGAAGTTCCTGGAAATGCCATTCTGTTCATCGATGAGATACACCGATTCAACAAGTCGCAGCAAGACTCTTTACTGGCAGCTGTCGAACAAGGCATCATCACACTGATCGGCGCTACTACTGAAAACCCATCCTTCGAGGTGATCGCACCTTTACTATCCAGGTGTCAGGTTTACGTGCTTCGGGAATTGACCAAAGATCATCTGTTGAGCTTGATCCAAAAGGCCATCACGCAGGATAAAGAACTCAAGAAAAGTCAAATATCCCTAGCGGAGCATGAATCTCTGCTACGTCTAGGCGGTGGTGATGCCAGAAAGACCTTGAACTTACTTGAACTGGTTGTTCAATCTGTAGAAAATCGAACTTCCGTCACAATCACGGATGAATTAGTCGAGTCGGTCGCTCAACAACAACTGGCACGATACGATAAATCCGGTGAACAGCATTATGATATCGTCAGCGCCTTTATCAAATCCATGCGAGGCAGCGATCCCAATGGATCAGTTTATTGGTTAGCCCGGATGATTGCTGGAGGAGAAGACCCTGTTTTCATTGCCAGAAGAATGCTCATACTTGCCAGTGAAGACATCGGCAACGCCAACCCCACTGCTTTGGTCATTGCCAATGCCTGTTTCGACGCCGTCAACAAGACGGGCTATCCTGAATGCAGGATCATTCTGTCTCAGACAGCCATCTACCTGGCGTGTTCTCAAAAAAGCAACGCCGGATACATGGCGATCGAAGAGGCATTGGATCTGGTAAGAAAAACCGGAGACCTTCCTGTACCCTTGCATCTCAGAAACGCCCCTACCCGATTGATGAAATCGTTGGATTATGGAAAGGAATACCAGTACGATCATCACGCGGAAAGAAGTTTTTCAGGACAGGAATTCCTTCCGGAGGCAATTTCAGGAACAGCCTTTTATCAACCAGGCAGAAATGCCCGCGAGCAAGAAACTGCCGAATGGTTAAAATACCTGTGGAAAGGGAAATACGGATACGGAAATCCTGAGCCTGTAAATACCGACCTTGGTAATCCATGAACAGGCAATTGAACCGATTGACGCTGCTTTGTCTCTTTCTTCTACAAGCAATCACGCAAAGTTGCATGAAGGAAGCGGATGCACCGCAATGGGATATCGAAGTCTTGGGACCAGTGGTGAATGCCACTTTGGGAATGGATCAATTGATTGCCGACTCACTACAGGCGATCGGTCCTGATGGCAAAGTGAGGCTGGTTCTGGATCAGCTCATTGACAATTTCGCCTCCGACTCGGTCTATACCATACCTGATACGGGTATCCGAACCATCTATACATGGGACTTCTTCCCTTTTTCGATTCCGCCCGGAACACCTTTCTTCACCAACAACAAGAACATACTGTTGAACGTCAAAGGAGCTCAACTCACTGATGCGATCATTCGTAAAGGGGAAATCCGTTTGACGGCACGAAACACACTTCCAACACGTGTCTATTTCACGTATACGATTCCAGAAGCCCGAAAAAACGGAATGCCTTTCACCTTCAGTGCCAGCGTTGATTCAGGATCCTTTACACATCCGACACTTTACTCTACGACTCTCGACTTTTCAGGATATGATGTCAACCTGACTGGAGCAACCCACGATCTTGTCAACACCTTCGCATATAACGTACTCGCCAGATCGGATTCAGCAGGACAGGCTTTCAGTGTGAATCCGGGTGACACTTTGTTGGATATAACCACAGACCTGCTTGGCATCAATCCTCGTTACGTCAAGGGCTATATCGGTCAAAAGACCCTTCAGTCAACCGACACCTTCGAGATCGGAATAGGATCGCTTTTTCAAAGCGGACAACTTCGTCTTGACAGTGCGACTTTGAATCTTCGTCTGGAAAACAGTGTAGGAGCAGATATACAAGCATACATCCAATCGCTCCAATCGGTCAACAGCCGCACAGGAACTACCATTGACTTGATAGCGACCGATGTGCTTCGCCGGAATCTGAATATCAACCGAGCCTCAGAAACAGGTAATTCAGGAGATCCTGTCAGACCCACTGTGTTGAGTTTATCCATGGACAACTCCAACAGCAACTTGAATGCCTTTCTCCAGAACTTACCCGATAAGATCATCACAGAACTCAATTACTCCCTGAATCCGCTTGCGAATATTTCCGGAAACAATGATTTCATTTTCGACGACCGGTTGATTTCTACGAGAGTGAACCTTCAGATCCCGCTGCGTCTTTCCACATCGGCCTTGACATTGATGGATACATTGGAATTTTCAATCAAGGACTTCACCGATTTTAGCAATGTCAAAAACACCCTACTTACTGTTGTCGCTGACAACGGCTTCCCATTCGAAATGAAACTGCAATTATATCCGATGGACGCCTCCTTCTCCATAATGGATAGCTTATTGGTTCCAGACAGGATCGCTCCGGCGATGACCGATGTATTTCTGCGCGTCACCGATCACGTTACGACCTCCATTGACATCCCTATTGACGAGAACCGTAAGTCCAGAATACTGCAATCACCCTACCTGTTGGTCAAGGCATCCTTCACTAGCAGCGGTTCGCCGGATTATCTAGACCTCTATTCGGACTACAGTTTGAGATTCAAACTACTTTTTGACGGGACATACGGAATACGATGAGAAGACTGCTTCCATTTTTGATTCCGTTCATTACGGTTTTAACGGTCGAGGGAGAAAGGCCATTCAACGGTAACGCTTCGTATCATCTTTCGAATGGAATGAATGGGATGGTCAGTCTGAACGCTGATGGGTATTTCGGTTCGGATGCCATTACTAACCGATTGGCTTCCGACTATCTCCGACATCGTTTCATTACTGACGAACACAAATCGGATGTAGACGCCAAAATGAGTGGTTACAACCGGTTCGGAACGTGGTTTGACGGAAGCATCGATGTGGCCATCCGTATTGACAGCTCCGACCTTGCTTTCATCAGCACGATTCAACATCACTTGTATTACGACTGTCTGTTTTCGGACGACTTGTTTTCACTTTATTTCAGAGGCAACAAACCGTTTGCGGGTGAAAGAGCTTACGTTGGCAGATCTTCTTTCCAATCCATGCTCTATTATCAGTTCGGCGCAGGGGTAAGTGGAACAGCAGCCTCTGGAAAGCTGACCTGGCATGCACTTGGATCGCTCTATCTCGGCCATGATTTACTAGACATAAATTCCGATGGCGATGGGTATTTGTACACTGCTCCGGACGGTTCTTACATCGATGCCGATGTGAATCTGCGATTCGTCCGCAGCGACTCACTCAACACCTCTCCACTCTCAGTGAATGGCACCGGTGCCGGAATCTCCTTCGGAGGAACCTACGATTTCGGAAAAGGATGGAAAGGTACTTTGGCTGCCGCCAACATCGGATTCATCACATTCAATGGAAAGACAGCTGACGCCAGCATCGATACCAGTTTCCGTTTCGAAGGAATCGAAGCACAACAACTGTTCGACTTCAAAGACAGTGTCAGGGTCTTTGAAAACGACTCTTCGTACATAGCCTCTTTTTTCAAAAGCCGTACACAAGCCAAACACACTCGCCTTGTACCCGGACATGCTGATTTTTCCATCTCCAAAGAACTATCAGGAGGACGCTGGATCCTTGCCGGAGGTCTCCAATGGCTCTTTTCACAAAATGCCACCCCGATTTTCTGGTCAACTGCCACTCACCCTATGGGAAGTCATTCCCTGGGCATTTGGCTGCGCGAAGGAGGCTACTCCGGATTCAATGCCGGACTGGAATACGGATTTCAAAGCTTTGGTTGGAGGGTAAGTATCGGAAGCGATGTACTCTCCTCATGGATTGACACCCGTTACGGCAGTGCAATGGGCGCTTTTGTATCTTTGTCAAAATCATTCTGAGACATGATATCCAGCCTACCATATATCCGCCACACCGAATCGGGAAATTTCTTTTTGCTTTCCGGTCCTTGCGTCGTAGAGGGTGAAGACATGACCTTCCGGATCGCCGAACGGATCAAGACCATTACTGATCGGCTCAAGATTCCCTATGTTTTCAAAGCAAGCTACCGCAAAGCGAACCGTACACGTACCGACTCTTTCACGGGTATCGGAGATGAACCGGCCCTGAAGATCCTGGCTGAAGTACGAAAGCGTTTTGAAGTGCCGGTGGTAACCGATATCCATGAATCACACGAAGCTGCGGAAGCAGCTGCATTCGTGGATATGCTCCAGATACCGGCTTTTCTTTGTCGCCAGACAGACCTGTTGGTCGCAGCCGGTAACACCGGAAAATTCGTGAATGTAAAGAAGGGACAGTTCTTATCCGCCGATGCGATGCGGTTCGCCGTGGATAAGATCAGAGGAACAGGAAACAACAACGTACTTCTCACTGAAAGAGGGACCACGTTCGGTTATCAGGACCTTGTAGTCGATTACCGCGGCATTCCTGCCATGCAGCAGAACAATGTACCCGTAGTATTGGACATCACTCATTCCCTCCAGCAACCCAATCAATCAAGCGGGGTAACTGGCGGCAGGCCCGAATTGATCGAACTGATTGCAAAGGCAGGAATCGCAGTCGGCGTCGATGGACTTTTTGTTGAAACCCATCCTGAACCGGCTAAGGCGAAATCGGATGGCGCTAACATGCTTCACCTCGATCACCTGGAAGGCATGCTTGAACGTCTTATCCGAATCCGTGAAGCAATAAAGTGATGAGAGCGGCCAGGCATGTGAAATTCTGTATTCACCTCTTGGTGCTTTCTATTCCATCCCTTGCCGACGGACAGTATTTTCAGAGGACTTATGGCTGGGGGCCCTTCAACACCGCCCCTGCTGCGGTTTATCAAGCCAACGGCCATTTCGGATTGCTGGGATCCTTCTCCTCCTCGACCAGCGGACAGACGGATTTCGTGCTGATGCAAACGGACAGTAACGGTGTTTTCGAGTGGGCAAAAGCATTCGGCTCATCGGGCGTCGACAATGCCACCTCCTTGATTGCGACGCAGGACAACGGTTACCTATTGGGAGGGTTCACCAATGGATTCTCGTCCAATAACGATTACGATGGCTACCTCGTCCGAACGGATAGCCTCGGCGACACCTTATGGACCAAGGTGATTGGAACAAACGACTGGGACTTCTTGCAGCACATCCTGCCGCTTTCGGATGGTAATTTCCTGATCACCGGAAGCTCCGAATTTTCCAGCAGCGGATTGACCTCTGGCTGGACAAAAGTGATTTCTCCATCAGGAGGATCGGTTTCTGACCGCTTTTTCTCCATTCCGAATCAACGCGTGCATTTTGAAAAGGCTGCACAGGCTGAGGACAGCACCATCTACATTTGCGGATACATCGATCAGACTGCTGCAGGCCAGCATCAGCCAATCGTCTACCGCCTGGATTATCCTTCCCTGGACACCATGTGGAGTTTCATCGGAGACACATCGCTGGGAAGCGCCCGATTCAACGGAATTGCGCTCACTCGCAGTGGCAACCCGGTGGTTTGCGGCCAACGAATTCCAACCGGACGAACAGACCAAGATATGCTACTCTGCAAGTTGGATATCCAGGGAGATACCGTTTGGACCAAAATCTTTGGCGCAACAGGCATTGAATACCTCACGGATATAATGGCCCAAGGCGACAGTGTAGTCTGCTCCGGCACAACCAATCAGTATGGCGCAGGAAACGAGGATTTCTATCTCATTCGATTCCGGCCGAACGGATCATTTCAGAAGGGAAGTACCTTTGGAAGTAGTGAAGCCGACATTGCCTATGATATTCTTCCCACCAAAGGAAATCGGATCACTGCGTTCGGAACAACACGTTCCTACGGACCGGGTATCGTTTCCATGATGATTATAGCTTGCGACGATTCAATGAATTATTCACCACCCATGGTGGTGGAGACACATGAGATAGTAGAAGTCGGGGCAGACCTACAACTATTTCCGAACCCTACACAAGGAATACTTCACTTTTCAGCGGATAATAATTCGATATTGGAATTTACTGTAGCGGTACACGATCTATCCGGTAGGGAACTTTGGAAAACGTTGGTCACTAATTCCGAAATAGACCTACGTGCTCTTCCGAGCGGAGTGTACATTTTGAGAGTATACAAAGAAGAAATAGTCCGGACTTTCAGGGTAGTTGTTGCGGGTAAGTAAGGGCGGTTGGCAGTTGGCAGTTCGCGGTTAGCGGTTAGCAGTTGGCGGTTGGC